>CAZMEG010000136.1:0-7917 GCA_964565205.1 uncultured Cytophagia bacterium | reverse complement strand
CGCCAAATAACCCTGAATCAGCACCTGATGTTTGCCAGGGCGCAGTCTTGATGTGGTATAAGTGATTACATATTGATCAATTTCTGCATTTAAAGTAACATTAATTCCATCCACAAATAAGTTGACGCTTTCAATATCCACAGAATCATTCGGCAACGACATAAAGGAGGCGGCAATCACCACTTCTTCACCGAAGTCAAAAGTTTCGCCGTTTTCCGGGCTTAAAATGGTGATCGGTTCTATTTCACCAATATCTTCTGCGACTTCGGTGGCTGTGGAAACGGTTCTTTCACGTCCGGATCGTTCTAATTTTTCAGCTAAAGGGGTTCCTTCATATCCGGCGGTTGGTGAGGTCTCTTTCTTTTTGCCAGCAATATTTACCACAATGGGTTCTCCATATGGATTCCAATCCGGGTATGTGATCACCGATTGATCAGCGAGAAGAACCAGAATGAAATATTCCAATTTAGGTGGTGAAAAGTTTAAGGGGGACAATTCAGCAATATAACCCGTAGAACTCTGGCGCATCTCAATGTACCTGTACGATTCTTCACCCAGAGAGCGAAAATAAAGGCGCATATACACCACGGGTGCCGGGGCGTTATCTACCCGGGCTTCCACAACTAATTTTTCATTTTCGCGGAGACTGTGGATGGGTGTATGAATAATCCTTCCCTGAAGATTTTCGCCTTGACCAGCTTGAACGCTTTTACAAAGCAAACTTCCCCCAAAAACAGCAAGCACAAGTATTACATGCCGGGATAATCTTATATTCATGGGTAACCTCTTCTCGGCCTCCTTAAAATTCTATGATTAATTTCTTCTTATTGCCCTGTTCATCTTCAAATTCAATTTCCAGCTTTTGCCCTTCCGAACCCCCGCTTAACCGGAAAATATCTTCGGGATTGCCTTCAATTTGTTGAGGTGGAGAATTACGTGTCATTCGTGCCATTTGTTTTGCACGTAATAACATGCGACCAAATTGATTGAAAAGCTCTACGATACCCTCGTAACAATAGACAATAAAATTATCATTTTCAAACAATGCACTGAGTTCGGTGCCCTTAACGGTAGCCACCCCCGAGGGAGTTTCTATTCGCATAGACGAATTCTGTTTGGTAACTTTTGCCCATAGCTCCCCAAGATTTAATCCGATGGTTTTCGCAATAGAATTTTTTTCCCGCTTTCCCTGAATTTGAACACTTGAATTTGCTCGTACTTTCAATAAAGAGCGATCATCGGTAAAAACCAGAGCAGCAAAAGCCTTGTCGCCTGTACGTACAATTTCCCCTGAGTTGATTCGCTGACCGCGCAAAGCCGCGGTCCAGCTTCTGGCCCTTAATTTTTTAATCTCCACTTTACCCCGTGTTTTAAGCATCAAGGCGATGTTTCTTCCATCGGCCCCCTGTAATAATCCTGGTAAAATTGCGACCGTTATCAATAAAACAACATATTTAAATTTCATGGTAACCCACCCCTAAGATTATTGATTTTCTATTTTGTAGCCGGTGTAATTTGAACGGATTTCGTTAATTTTACGCAACAGTTCAGGCATGGTGATCAGTCGCCCATTATAATAAATACGTGTTGCATGATACCCTTCCAGAGCCCCTCCTTCACCAAAAAGTTGCTGAGTATCGATCCCCAGAGAATTTAAAAGTCTTAGTACCATGATATCTCTTTGGCTGGTACTCCCGGTCTGATCTAAATCGGCAATTCGAAAGCAGTAAATTTCACTTTTAAATTTTTCCAGACCGCTGGAAGTCTTAACCAGGCCAATGACACGCCAGTAATAAGTTCGTCCCGGCTTTAACGTTAAAACTTCACCAAAAGCTGGATATTGAAACGAAGGAGAGGGTATGAATTCGATTTTGCCTGTTTCACTGGTTGTTTCGATGGTTTCTGTACTGGATTGGTCTCCGATGATAAAGGTGCGTAGAAATCGTGGTTCCTGATTTAAGGCACTTTCTGGATCTTCGCCGGCTCTGGCTTCCGCAATAATGACCAGAAAGCGTTTCATGTCCGATTCCCAGCGGAATTGAGGCAGGTTGGTATATATTTCCGGACATTCTGAGGCTGTACCCGTAGCAGGCTGACCTGGAAAGATTAAATCCAGTGTATTGGGATTAGAAACGTCGATTTCAAATTGTTCATCATCAATGGTAATTGGATTTTGAACCCCCTTTAGTTGCACTTCAAATTGATACGTATCGGTTGGTAATCTCCCCGTTGCCAGAACATCCTGCAACAAATCGTTCAGGACATCTTCCTGGATTCGGAAACTTTCCAGACGATAATCCCCCACATCTGAAAATAAATCGTTATTACTGATAGTTAACGTTTGGAAAGGTTGTAGAACAAAAGGCCGGGTTTCTCCTGAAGCCAGATTCCCCCGCTTTTCACTCCGTACTTTTAAAATTAGGCGTACGTTTTGAACCTGTTGATTATTAATAATATCGATAAAAAATAAAGGCGGGCCAACCGAGGGATTGTTAATATCAAAATCCTTAAGAAAAAACACTTCAAGATCATTGCTAACCACCCTAACATTAAGCTGGGGCTGGGCAAAAATTAGGTGGGTATTTAAAATGAGTAAACCACCACCCATCAAAAACCTAAATAGGGATTTCATGGAGCCTCCTTTTAAAAAATAATTAACTTTTTAGATAGAGCAAATAGAATGCCATCTTTATTGAAGCGAAGAATCGCTTAAAATTGCAAGATTTTTAAGTAATACTTTATCCTGAATAATTCTTTTAATCAAGCCATCCAATACTCCATTAATCCATTGTGAAATATAAATTTAAATTGCAAATAAAATTTCCTTTCGAGAAAGTTTATGAATAATGCAAGCAAAATTATGTATTACTCCACCCATTCAAGGTGAAAGCGTACCTCTGAGAAGCAATTGTATCAGTATAATACTATAAAATTACTTCTAAATCCAATATTTGGTGAAAAATATTACAAAAATGTTGCATTAAAAATAACGAAGCGATGGATAAATTAATTTTAAAATTAAGGAGAAAATTCCTGAAAAGACCGAACCAAATAACTTCCAGGCAAGGATAATTCCTAAAAATGACATAGCGGGTTGATTGATAAATTGCCGGAAACGTTGTGCCGTATCCTCTCCCATAATTAAAGTAATGACCTGACTGCCATCCAGAGGTGGAAATGGAAAAAGATTAAAGATGAATAGAATTAAATTGAGCATAAATAATATGCTCAACAGGGTGGCAACGGTAACCGCCAGATCAGAGTTTGCAGTGATTAATCGAGAAATATTGACCGAATGAGGAGCCTGAAAAACCCCGAGCAGTAAGCCTAATTTAATAATAATGAAAGCTACGGAGAGAATGATAAAATTAGCAGCCGGTCCCGCTGCAGCCATCCAGGCCGCTTTACGGGGGTAGGTTGCTGCCCAATTGGGATCATACGGAGCACTGGCCCAGCCAATCATCCAGCCCCCATAAATATAAGAAAGTAGCGGAATGATCACGGTACCAAAGGGCGAGCGTTTTATGTGTGGTACAGGGTTCAAGGAAACCTGGCCACCCAGATAAGCGGTTAAATCACCACCACGCATTGCCACAAAAGAATGAGCCGCTTCATGCGCTGTGACGGAAAACAGAAAAGCCACATACCACAAAATTAAGTTTCCAAGATCAACATTCATATCATTTCAAGATATAGAATTATTTTAAAAAATCAAGGAATACCTCGTCCTGCAAAATCAATTTTCATTCTGTAAAGTTCAAGAATAATGCAGGAAAATATTTGCAAATCGTATGATCAATTATTATATTTGTGAGTTTTATAAACCACTCCAACCTAAATCATTAAAGAGGGAACGAATTATGAGGATATTGAGCTACATTATTTTTGCGACTATTACGTTTACGTTTGGTACCAATCAGATTTTTGCATTGGATGGTAAAATATCGGGCCTGATATTTGGTGATTATTACTGGGTGGCGGCCAATCATAACAACGCCATTGAAGGAGAAAACGGCTTCTGGTTTCGTCGAATCTATTTCACTTATGACCAGGACTTGAGTAAAGAGATGGCTTTTCGGTTACGCTTCGAAATGAATAGCCCCGGTGATTTCCGCACACGTACCAATTTACAGCCCTTCGTAAAAGATGCTTATTTAAAATGGTCTTTAAGCAATCACACCCTCTATTTAGGAATTTCTTCCACGCCGACCTGGGATTACATTGAAAAATTCTGGGGATTTCGTCCGGTAGAAAAAACTTTACTTGATTTACAAAAGTTTGGCACCTCCCGGGATTTCGGTGTCGCATTAAAAGGCACCCTGGATCAGGCAAAACATGTACATTATCATCTCATGCTCGGCAATGGAAATGGCACACGCGCTGAAACCAATGAAGGAAAGAAGCTCATGGCTTCCGTGCGGGTAGACATTACCGAACACCTCTCGGTGGAGGGGTACTTTGACTGGGATGATCGTCCCGGAGACACCGACCGATTGACCATCCAGGGGTTCGCTGCCTACAAAACCGAATATTATCGGGTGGGCTTTCAAATTGCCAGCCAAAATCGAGAATTTGGTCCTGGCATAGATAGTAAAAGTTTCCAGCTTTTATCAATATTTGGCGCCTTGCAACTTCAAGAGAATCTCTGGGGATTTGCCAGACTGGACCATGCCTTTGATCCCAATCCCCAGGGAGAAAGTATTTCATATATTCCCTTTTCCAGTCAGGCACAATCAACCCTGTTGCTTCTGGGAATTGATTATTTGCATCAATCCCGTGTACATCTCATGCCCAATGTAGAAATTGTTATTTATGGGGATAATAATGGCTTTTCTCCAGGTACTGACTTTATTCCAAGATTGACATTTTACTTTGCCTGGAAGGAATAAATTTATCTCAATAAGATTATTTTTCTTGTGGCCTGCAGCTTTTCTGCTTTAAAACGATACAAATAAACTCCGCTGGGGATTTTTCGTTCATGGTCATCGGTTCCATCCCATTGAACCGAATAGGTGCCCGGATTCTGCCAGGAGTTCAGCAGAGTTTTTATCTTTTTCCCCAGTAAGTTAACTATTTCGATTGTCACATGAACTCTTCTGGGCAGGTCATAACGAATAGTTGTTGTGGGATTGAATGGGTTAGGGTAATTCTGGTATAAAACAAAATCTCCGGGTATGGTAGCAGAAGGCGATTGAACCTCTGTCGGGGTTACGTTTCGATAAAAATAGATCCCACCGTCTCCGGTACCAATGAACAGGTCAAGGTCTTTATCATCATCAATATCGACAAAATATGGGGCGCTGAACTCTCCCACACTAATTCCGGCAAATGTCTCGGTTTCCAGAACAAACAGTGGAGCCCGGGCGGTCCCCATATTTCGATAAAAATTTATGTTACCGAAAGATTCACCAACCAGCAGGTCAAAATCTCCATCCTGATCCAGGTCTGCCAGGGTGGGGGCACTGAAATCTCCCACATCAATCCCGGAAATGGGCATGGGGGCATTAAATTTGGCACTTTGTGGCGTCCCTGAATTTTGTGAAAAAAATACCTGACCCTGCTGCTCACCAATGAATAGATCAAAATCGCCGTCTCGATCAATATCTACCGGAAAAGGTATGCTGAATTGAGCTACCGAGATTAAATTCGCGGTAACTTGAGAAAAATCGGACCGGGTTGCAGAACCACGATTACGAAAGAAATTAATATTCCCCGCATCCTCTCCAACCAGCAAATCAAGATCAGAATCGTTGTCCAGGTCTACAAAAGTGGGGGCACTGGCCGCCCCCACATCTATTCCGGCAAACTGCTCAGTTATCAAAGTAAATTCAGGTTCCTGCGCCGTACCTGTGTTTTTAAAAAAATTAATGTTTCCCTCCTGTTCTCCCAGGAAAAGATCATAGTCACCATCGGCATCAACATCGGCAAAAGCTATGGTACAAAAGTTCCCCACATCCAGATTGAGCAGATTTTTTGCCACCTGCGTGAAATGCTCGTTACCGTTATTTATGAAATACTGAATGTTGCCAGAATTATCACCCACGATGAGATCCGGTTCCCCATCACCATTCAGGTCACCAAAAGTCGGGGCACTGTCAAATTCAACCAGAATAGAAGCAAATGCCGAGGTTTCTGGAATAAAAATTGGATTCAGGGGAGGACCCAGATTTCGAAAAAAGTTGATGTTTCCGGCATCTTCTCCCACAAATAAGTCCGCATCTCCGTCATGGTCGATATCGACAAAAGCTGGCTGACTGTCAAAACCGACTTCGATGGAGGCGAAGAATTGCGTCACAAAACTAAACGAAGGATTGTCTGCCGTGCCATTATTCCGGAAAAAGAAAATGTTTCCAGAATTGCTCCCCACAAACAGGTCCATATCCCCATCCTGATCGATATCGGTAAAAGAGGGGGCGCTATCACCACCGGTTTGTACGTTAGCAAAATTTTCAGTGACCAGCTCAAAGGCAGGTTCACTGGCATTTCCGGTGTTTTTGTAGTAAAATAAATGCCCGTCATCATTGCCGATAATTAAGTCATAATCCCCGTCGTTGTCAAGATCGGTGAAAGTGGGCGTGGCATCAGCCCCCACGTCGATACCGGCATAGTGGAGGTCCTCCAGAGTAAAAAACGGTTTGGCTGCACTCCCCTGATTTTTATAAAACAGCAATTCACCCCGAAAATCTCCCACGAATAAATCGAGATCACCATCGTTATCGATGTCTACCAGCACCGGATTGGATACATTGATTCCGCCTGAAAAGGGAGTTTGTAGCTCACGGTTATTTATAATCACAGGAATGGTAGAAATTTCCTGCCTGAATTCCTGTGACCATAACATACTGACCCCCAGAAACACATAACTCAGAACCAAGCAAATTTTCATTGTCCAGGACTCCTTTTGGAGTTAGTCATTTACCCTGTGGGAAAATAAAGTGTACTCTTACGCCGGTAAATTTCACCATGCCATTGAAATGGCAATAAAACGCCCAGTAAACCCATACAAACTATATAAAATGGATGAATCCCTTCAGATAGGAAAAACAACTTCAATGAAATTTTTTGTTGAAATATTTTACTGGCTGATTTTAAAAAATTCCATTCAAAAAGCATTTTCATAAAGAAACTGGTGAGAAAAATCGGTAACCATTTAATATTAAAGAAACTCAGTGCTCCCGCCATTAGAATTAATAAATTCAAAAAATAGATGCCTGTAAGGCCAAGAGTAACGGGTAAAGCCAGGCGCGGGCATTTAGAAGCGTAGCGAATCCTCTGATGAATGAAGCTTTTAAAATTCGGTGGAGGCAGGGTTGGAACAAAAGATTCAGGTTCAATAGCATAACGAATTTTCCAACTGGTGTGATCCCTTACTTTTTCAAGAAAAAGCATGTCATCACCAGATATCCACCGATCTATCCTGGCAAATCCCCCCACCTGTTGAAATACCGATTTACGATAGGCAAGATTGCCACCTGAACAACTGATGGGAAAGCCAAGCCCGATAAACGCTGCTGAAATCGCTGCCATGGCAAAAAAATCTAAAGCTAACATCTGATGGAAAGTTTTATTGTAGGGAGCAGAGCTTTTATATGGATTAAATCCTGCTACAAGTCCTACTCCGGGCTCAAAATAGGCGGCCATGCTGGATAGCCAGTGAGGTCCAGGTACACAATCGGCATCGGTAGTGAGAATGATTTCTCCCCGTGCCTGTTGAATTCCTCTAAAGAGAGCATTCTTTTTGGGAGCCATGGAAGGTATTTTATCTTTAATTTCCACCAGGCGAAGATTTGGAAATTTTTTCATAAATATGCGCACCATTCGGGCAGTTCCATCTTCAGAGCGATCATCTACAACAATGACTTCAAACTTATTGACCGGGTAATTTTGGTTTCTCAGGCTCTGTAAGCAGTTCTCGAT
>CAZMEG010000135.1:0-7929 GCA_964565205.1 uncultured Cytophagia bacterium | reverse complement strand
ACCAATCGGCGCATTCTTGCCGGTGGTGTTTCGGGAGGCATGTTTCTATCCGAAGATGATGGAGCCACCTGGAACCAAACTACATCCTTAAGCTTTTTACCAAGTGTTACCACCATTGCCCAGGATCCCAATAACACAAATGTCTGGTACTATGGTACCGGTGAGTTTTTAGGCAATTCAGCAGGTGCTCCCGGCGCAGGTTATTTGGGTCAGGGTATTTTTAAATCAACCGATGGCGGGAAAACCTGGACACAATTGCCCAGCACTCTGCAAAATAATAAACTAACTGTGTTCGACAGCTTTTTCGATTTCGTCTGGACTATTGCCGTTCATCCACAGACCAGTGATGTTTTTGCTGCAACTTTTGCGGGTATTTTAAAGTCCACCGACGGTGGAGATTCGTGGGCCCAAGTTCTGGGTCGTACCCAGTCTCCTTTTAGCAAATTCACCGATGTGGCAATTGCATCCAATGGCACTGTTTATGCTACTTTAAGTCGCAATGGAGGCAATTTTCAAGAATATGGCGTGTTTCAATCCACCAATGGCGGTACCAACTGGAATGATATTACCCCAGCAGACCTTTCTACCGATCCTTATCGAATGGTTCTGGGCGTGGCACCATCGGACCCCAATACAGTCTATCTGCTTGTCCAGGCAAATAGTGATGGTGCGGTAGCTTCAGATCACCAGTTTTTCAGATACGATGCCAGCACCAACACCTGGACCAACCTTTCTACCAGTCTTCCGGATGAACAGGGTGTCGAAGGGAATGCCTCGTTCAGTACGCAGGGTGGCTATGATATGATTGTTAAAGTCAAACCGGATAATCCGGAAGTTGTATGGATTGGTGGTACCAATTTATACCGCTCAACCGATGGCGGTAAAACTTTTGTGCGTGTGGGAGGATATGCGGTACCAGAAAATTTTTCATTATATGATAATCATCATCCTGATCAACATTCAATAGCTTTTTATCCTAATAATCCCAATGCTATGATTACCGGACATGATGGCGGCTTATCTAAGACCACAAATGACCTCGAGCAACCGCAAACCTGGACCCTTCTCAATAACGGGTATCTGACTTCACAATTTTATGCAATTGCCACCGATCCCAAGCCAGGCAATGTGTTTCTTGTTGGCGGTATGCAGGACAATGGTAGCTGGGGAACGGATAGCAATAATTTTCAGGATGACTGGTTTAATTTAATCGGTGGGGATGGTGGCTTTGCTGCCATTGCTCCGGGCGGATTACCATTTTATGCTTCTTCCCAGAATGGAAATATTGTTCGAGTAACACAATCTAATAATCAACTGGTTGGAAGTCTGGTAACCCCGGCCGGAGCGCAAAATTTTCTTTTTGTCACTCCCTATCTTTTGGATCCAAATGATGCCCGGGTCATGTATCTGGCTGCCGGTAATCAGGTCTGGCGAAACAGCAATCTGGACAGTATCCCGGAAGGTAATCAGGATCCTACCGATATCAACTGGGCTGCGCTGGACTCCTCGGCTGCTCCGGCAAATATGCAGGTAACCGCTCTTGCCGTTACCAGATTTCCAGCTGACCGATTATATTTTGCGGCTACTGACTTTGAAAATAACACTATCGTGAAGAGGGTAGATAATGCCCCTTCCAACCCGACTGGTACAGATATTACTCCGCCGGGCATTGCGGCAGGTTCTGCTGTTTCATCCATTGCCGTAAATCCCAATAACGGAGACGAAATTTTAGTGACAATTTCCAATTACAACGTACCCCGAGTCTGGCATTCTACCGATGGGGGTACCAACTGGAGTAATGTGGAAGGCAATCTGGGGGGAGAGAATGGGCCCTCTGTGCGCTGGGGGGTAATTGCTCCTGGTGTAGGTTATTTTTTAGCCACCAGTGTGGGAATTTTTTCCACCCAGAATTTAAATGGCGCCAATACGGTATGGGTTCAGGAAGGGAACTCCGTGATCGGAAATGTGGTGGTCAATATGCTTGTGCACAGGCCGGAAGATGGATTGATTGTTGCCGCTACGCACGGCCGTGGCGCTTATAGTGCCCAACTGGCTGGCGGTGGGCTGGCAATGATTGAAGTTAATGTGCAAAATCTTACCATAGAAGCTAAACCGGATGAAACAGGCTCCACACAATTTACTTTATCCAATGCCGGGACTGCCCCACTTACCTACAACATCACTGCAACCGGTCAATTCACCTCTTCCACAGAAAACGCTCATCTTCATGTGTTACATTGGGATGGACAGAGTCATAAATCTATTAACGTAGTCGACGCTTTTCTGGCCAATAAAAAATATAATTCTCCGGCAAGACTACAAAAGACTCTTACAGTAGCTGGAGACTCAAGCGGTAAAAATTCTCGTGTTCAACAAAATGATGTTCTGTTTCTGGATGATGGGGATGATATGCCAGATATATTTATTGGTTTTAACGATGGAACCGATTTCCTCTGGATGAATCGATTTATCCTCGCCGATCAGGATTTTCAACTGGAGGCCATGGATTTTTACATGCGCACTGAAAATGCTAATTCCAATCCTATCTATGCCGCCGCACTGGATCAAGATTTTAATGTGATTGTTGATGGGAATTTAGATTTGGGTCTTTCCCCTAATGGCGATTGGTTTACTCTTACATTTGATCCTCCAATTCAATTTAGTGCAGGAGACACTTTTGGTCTGGCCATAGGAGCCAGCGGAGTAATCGGTTTCCCGGCTGGGGCTGATCAGGATGCAACAGTGCCAGATAATAGTTTCTTCCTGGATCCCAGTACCGGCAATTTTATTAATTTAAATACTCAACCTAATTTTGCTCAGGGCGCTTTTCTGGTGCGGGCTGTGGGTACATTATCGGGTACAAAACCACCCGCTGAACGCTTAACTGTATCTCCGGCCAGTGGTAGCATTGCCCCGGGTAATTCCCAAAACATTACGGTTACGCTGGATGCTACCGGTTTAGCGGAAGGGACTTATCAGGGTGAGGTGAAAATCTCAAGCAATGGTGGGAACCTTACCCTCCCTCTGCAAATGATCGTCAGTCAAACCGTAGATGTTGAAGATGTCGCATCTTTGCCGGAAACTTTTACTTTGCAGCAGAACTTCCCCAATCCTTTCAATCCGGAAACGACCATCCGGTATAGCTTACCCGCTCACGCTCGGGTCTCTCTGGTGATCTATGATCTACGCGGGCGTCGGGTAACATTACTGGAATCGAACGAAAATAAACAAGCCGGTGAATACCGGGTGATATGGAATGGCAAAGATAACCAGGGGAAAACTCTACCCAGTGGAATTTACATTTATCAACTGAAAGCCGAATTGTCGAATGGGCAAACGATTAGAGCAAGTCGCAAAATGACATTGCTTAAATAGAGAACAGGAAATAAATAATGTCATAGCCCTTCCTTCCAGATGATTTATTGGAAGAAAGGGCTTTTTAAATTAAATCTGCTTTATTCATGAATTTGAAATGCAGAGCAACTATTTTAATCACCATGGATTAAAATCCCAGAATTATCAACGGAAGAAATTAAGAAATTAAAGTGGAAGAAGCAGTAAGAATAGATCGAAATGTCAGAAATTATTTACGGTCGTAAACCGGTACTTGAAGTTCTCCGTTCAGGTAAAAAAATAGAAAAAATTTTAATTGATAAAAACCTTTCCCGGAGCAAAATCAACGAAATTTTGACTCAGGCAAAAAAGCTTCAAATTCCCGTCGAAAAAATTTCCGCAAAGCTTCTTTTTAAAATCACTGGAATAGAAAAAAATCAGGGGGTAGCAGCCATCATACCTTCCTTTGAATATGCCTCACTTTCAGATATACTTGCTATCAGTGTAAAAAGGCAAGAACCTCATTTTTTAGCTTTGCTGGATGGGATTGAAGATCCGCACAATCTTGGGGCCATCATTCGTTCGGCTGAGGGAGCCGGTGTACACGGAATCATTATTCCCGAAAGACGGGCTGTGGGTTTAACGGCTACCGTGGCCAAAACTTCCGCCGGAGCCCTGGCCTATGTTCCGGTAGCTCAGGTCAGCAATTTAAATTACACCATTGATTCTCTGAAAAAACAAAATATCTGGATCATCGGAGCTGATCAAAATGCTCAGCAAATTTATTACGAAGCTGATTTTACTCTCCCGCTGGGCATAGTTATTGGTTCCGAAGGGAAGGGGTTACATCGCCTGGTTAAAGAAAAGTGCGATTTTTTGGTTAAAATTCCCATGTACGGTCAGGTGAACTCCCTCAATGCTTCCGTGGCTGCGGCTTTACTCTTCTTTGAAGTAAGACGCCAGCGCAGTTTAAAAATTTAAACATTGGAGTTCAGGGCCTCCATTTCCTTCCTGGCGTAATCTTGCCAGTATTCATCCTGATTCATCCGTAAAATAGTTTGCCATTGTTGATTCGCCTTGTCCACAAAAAGTTTCTTCTGTTTGGGATTTTCCAGTGAAGCGGCATATCTTGCATAGGCCATGGCCAGATGGGCATGGTGTTCCGGGTCCTGTAATGCATAAGCCAAAGATTGTTCTAAATATTTTACGGCCTGTTCATTATTATTTCGCAAAAAATACAACCAGCCCAGTGTAGCTTTAATACTGGCTGTTAAAGTCTCGTTGGGCTTTTCTTTATTATTTTTTCTTGCTTGTTGAGTTAACTTCAAAGCTTTTTTACTCATTTTAAAAGCCTCTTCAAGATTTGCTCCCATTCGAGTATAAAGACTGGCCAAATTGATCATAGATTCAATGTCATCTTTTTTCAAAGTAAGCGCCTCTCTGTAAACGCTGGCGGCTTCGTTAATTTCATTGCACTGTTCAAGAGCCTTACCCAGTAAATTCCGATATTTAGTAGTCGTCGGAAATAAATTTACGGCTTTCTTTAAAATTTGTACAGCCTTATCATACTGGCCCAGCTTATTGAGAGACCGAACGAGCAGTGGGTAGGGATCCGGGTTTGTATAAAATTCATCCAGTTTTATTACCGTTTCAAATTTCCTGGTCGCTTCTTCATAATAACCCAGATTGTAATAACATAATCCCAGATTATAATGGGCTCCCGGTAGGTTGTAATTAATTTCAAGAGCTTTTTCGAATTCCGGAATAGCTTCTGCATCCCTACCATCATAATAATAAGCATTCCCTTTGACATGATAGGCTTCATGATTAACGGGGTCCATTCTTAAGGCATAATCGCATAAGACCCGTGCATCAGAAAAATAAAATTTGCTAATTAACAACTCGGCCTGTTTTATACATAAATTAGCCGCATATTTTTTAACCCCGACCCTGGCAAAGTATTTTACTGCTTCCTCATAAGCTATGTCTGCTTCATGAAATCGATTTAATGTTTTGTACAGATCACCTAAAAGTTCATAACATTCAGCACGGCTATACTGTTGTTTCTCATCATATTTTTGAATCGCCTGTTTTAAAATGTCTATGGAAACTTTAATTAATTTATTAGTTTCGTCTTTACTTTTTTTACTGTTAAAAATTATATCCCTGGAAAGTTCAACGTAGGTATGTAAATGTTCAGGGATAAGCAAGAATGTCTCATCGGGTAAATTTTTTAAGAAAATGTTATAGTATTGAAGCGATTTATCATAATCTTTTTTTAAGTAAAAACAAATAGCACCCATTGTGCTTGAATAGATTAACTTTTCCAGTGAATTCAATTCTAAATTTTTAATTTTAGTTTCAAATTCGTTTAAAATTTGAGGAAGCGAATTGTCTTTTAACAACTGTCCCAGTGATTCGAAAATCTGAATCTGCTCTTCCGAGCCTTTCAATTGTTTCAAGATTTCAGCGATTTCCAAATAACCTTCGTAATATTCCGGCCATAAACGAATATATCGCCTGAGTATAGTTAAAGCATCTTCCAATTGATTACAGGATAATAAGGCTTTCCCATAACCAAATAATACTCCTTCGCGTTTCGGATCCTGAAGCCCGGCCTGTTTAAAATAACCAAGAGATTGAGTAAATTCGTGATCTGCCTGAGATGATCGACCCTTTTGAAGCAGTTGCTGTCCCTTCTCATAATGAATCCAGCCCAGGGTTTGCAACAAGGAAATGGGTCTTTTCTCTCCGAAAAGTTCCAGCGCTTTTTCTCCGGCCTTTTGTGCTTCATCAAATTGCTTTTGATAATATTGAACTACACTTAAATTGTAATAATAGATAGGATCGGGATGTGGTGCACTTAAACGAATGGCTTTTTGATAAAGAGAGGCCTCTTTGGATAGGTCTTGCTCCTGTTTTCGTGAAAAGATGATTCCGCGTAAATTGTAAATGCCGGGGAGTCGGGCATTTTTTTCTTCAGCTTTTTGTAAGGCCTTAAGGGCATTTTCTTCATCACTAAAACGATGAAAATATATTCCTGCCAGTTTTAAATGGGAATCTGCCTGTAATTCTTCTGGACTCAATTCGATAAATTTTTTGTAACGGTAGAGAGCATCCTCGTTTTTTCCGTCATAATCGTATGCCAGACCCAGATAGTAGTGAGCTTCAGCATAGTTTTTATCCACATTGACGCACTTTTGCCAGCACTCGATGGCATCTCTTAGGCGATCTCGACGGGTTAAATTTGTATGGTAATCATCAAAGGCTTTCTTACCTTCTAAAAAATATTTAAAAGCTAACCAGTTAATCGTTCCGGTGTCATGAATCAATTGCAAGGTTAGTTTGAACGCTAATTCGTCAATGATTTGCGGAACCCCTTCTGCTAAATCGGTGCATTTCACAGTATCGGATGGCCAGGTACTTTCAAAAAAGCTAACCGATTCCCCTGAAGTAAAAATCGGGCGGCGTTTTTCTAAACGTAAAACGATTTTATTGATGTTACCATATTTTTGCAGGGCGCCTGTAACATAAATACCCCCGAAAATTTTTAATAACACGGTGATTAATTTTCCAATGGGTATTTTAATGAAAGATCCAATGGAAATATCACCGATCTGTTGCAGTTCGAAATTTAAGCCTCCTTCGGTGCCGGTAATCAATTGCATTTTAGTTTCAGGGGCTGGCCCGCTCTGAGATTGGGCCCCCTGCGAGGCTGCAGACCAGTGATATTCCTTGGCTATCAACCGATTGATTTCCTGCAATTTTACCATCAGAATATCATCCATTCCTGAAGCCACACCATCAAATTCACCGATTGCCCCGGTTTCATTGATTATGGGAGACACATGGATCGATCTCCGACCTTTCCAGGCAAGACGGCTAAACCAGACAAAAAAGCTGATGATTATTACAAAAAAAGCCATTTGCAGGCCTGTCCAGAAAAGGTCCAGTAGATTTTCTCGCACCCATTTTAACCGTTGTTTCGCAGCTAAAAATACGGAGTGGGTGGGCACAATCAGAGGCACTGTTGTGATCATCGGGGGCATGTTTTCTGAAGAAATATAAAGAGACATCCTGTAAGAGCCCGATGACAATCTTTTTACATCTTCAGGGTTAAATATTATTTTAAATATCTTTCCCAATTTTCCCGGTTGAATATTCGCTGAATCTGGATATACACGACTTTTAAGCGTGTAAATCCTGCCCTCTTTATTTTTAAGACTGATCAAGGCAATTTTTACAGAACGAGCTGGTTGTTTTTCAACTCTGATCCAAAGTGGTAAACTGAAATGATCCTGGTCAATGGAAATCCGGCTCGTATCTACCAGAACAAGTCTTCCCGTCTGTTCAATGGGCCTTTCATTTAGAGCTGCCCCATAAATCCAGGAAAAACTCCCCCACAAAATAATCAATGAAATTTTTAACCCTCCTGGTAACATTGTAATTCTCCTATTATTTAAATTTGGTGGCTGACAGCGTGTTTTTGGACAGCCTCGGGGGTTGGGGGATGAGTTAAAAAAAGCAAAAAGCTCCTTTAAGCTTCCTTCTTGGTTCGTCCAAAAGCCAACCCCTTCGAGACTCTCGGAAATTCAA
>CAZMEG010000134.1:0-7946 GCA_964565205.1 uncultured Cytophagia bacterium | reverse complement strand
GCTGTATCCCTTACATTGATCAGCTTTAAATCACCATCAAGTCTTCGTGCTCTTGAAGTAGCTTCAATAAGTAACGCAATGAAACTTGTAGAGGGGTATTGAACATTTTTAAAATCCAGTATAATATTACTCACCCCATTTTGAAAGCATTCATCGAATGCATTTTGCAGAGAGGCTATCAGAGATCGAACATCCTGATTATTCAGGATGGTGATCTTAACTCCATTATCAACATTCTGAATTTGAAGATAATCGCTCATAATGTTCTCATGTTTTATTTGCCACTTTAGATCTGGTTTTTGAAATTTTTTGTTTTTCCTCCTCAACCAGAACGCGTCTCAGGATTTTACCAATATTACTTTTCGGCAATTCATCCCGAAACTCAATCATTTTAGGAACTTTATAGGCAGCCAGTCTTTGCTTACAAAATTGAACGATCTCTTCTTCGGTAGCGTTTTCACCTTGTTTGCAAACGATAAAGGCCTTTACGGTTTCTCCACGATATTCATCGGGGACACCAATCACCGCCGCTTCCTGTACTTTAGGGTGCTCATATAAAACTTCTTCAATCTCTCTGGGAAAAATATTATACCCCCCGGCAATGATCATATCTTTTTTCCTATCCACTATGTAAAAATATCCATCTTCATCCACCTTGGCCATATCACCTGTATATAACCAGCCATTTTTTAATACTTTCCTGGTTTCTTCCTTTTTATTCCAGTATCCTTGCATTACCTGTGGACCCTTAATAATCAATTCTCCTGTTTCTCCTGTTGGTAAAGGCTTGCCAGTATCTGAGTCAACAACCATTGCTTCTGTATTTGGCAAAGGTAGGCCAATCGACCCTTCTTTTCTTTTACCCAGAATTGGATTAGCATGAGTTACAGGAGAGGCTTCTGATAGACCATAGCCTTCTACCAGGCGTCCATTAATTAACGATTCAAATTTTTTAGCAACTTCCAGAGGAAGGGGGGCACCGCCACTAATACAGGCTTTCACTGAGGTGAGATTGTATTTTTGAACTTCGGGAAAATTGTTTATGGCAACATACAGAGTTGGTACCGCGGAAAATAAAGTTACCTTATATTTTTGAATGGCCTGCAAGATTTTTTTAATATCGCGAGGGTTAGGGATTAAAATCATATTCGACTTTAGAATTACTGCAAAGTGTAAACAGGAGGTCAAACCGTAGCTATGAAAAAAAGGTAAAGCACAAAGAATGACCTCATTGTTTTCGTGGAGGTCTGTATACCAGCTACGAATTTGTAAAGCATTTGAAACCAAATTTCTATGAGTTAGAATCGCCCCTTTGGAAATCCCGGTAGTACCGCCAGTATAAAGAAACATGGCAATGTCTTCATGCTTCACATCAGGAGTAGGTAAGTTATTTGGAAAGTCCTCCGAAAGTATATCTTTTAATAGATGGAGGTGAGGTCTACGAGAAACCTTCACCCATTTTCCTTCTTTTTTGGCTTTTAAAGGGTACAAAAACTTTAGCCAGGTCGGTAAAAAGTCGTGAACACCCGTGACAATAATATCTTTTAGAGAAGTTTGATCTTTTATTTTTAGAAGACGTGGCAGGACCAAGTCTAAAACAATTGCAATTTTAACTTCACTATCATTCAATTGATATTTTAATTCACGTTCGACGTAAAGAGGATTCGTAGGTACCAGAATAGCGCCTAATTTCAGTGCGGCAAAATGTGCCATTACATATTGAGGAATATTTGGTAAAATGATGGCAACTCTTTCTCCTTGTTTCACCCCCAGCCGCGCTAAGCCCTTGACCAGTTGATTGGTGTAGTGGTTCATTTGCTGGTAAGTTAACTTTTTACCAAAATAGGTGACAGCGACTCCCTGCGGGTTTTTTTGAACGGCTTCATTCCAGAGTTCAGCAAGTGTAATTTTTGGAATTTCAATAGAATGAGGTACTCCTTTATCATAAAATTTTAGCCAGGGCTTATCCATTTTTAATTCCTTAAATCAATGTGGATGATTTTATTTTTTAAAAGTGGCAAAAAGGCAGGCTTTAAAACCAAACTCAATGGACAGAAATATTTTAGGAGTTCCATAAAATAGCCTGATAAAAATTAAAATGCCCACCATTCCTTTGGTGGGCTTGTACAACTATATTATTTATTCAATTCCATATCTTTCGCGATTTTGGATGAGATCAATTTCATAATTTGCCGCCCGGCGCCAGCTCCGATCCTTAGCAGCAATCCGGAAATACTTAATAGCTTCATTATATTGCTTCATCTCTTTAGCGGCTTTACCAGCTTCATAGGCTGCCGGGGCATAGTTCTTTCTGATTTTTAAGGCATTTAAAGCGGCTTCTTTAGCTTTTTTATATTGCCCAATTTTATTATATATGACGGCTAACCGATAATAAGGCTGTTCCCAATTTTCTTTTATGGCTATTGCGCTTTCGAAAGCTAATATTGCGTCATCATATTTGCCCATTTCAGTGAGAGCAATACCCAGACTATTAAATGCCAGATGGTAATTGGGATTTATTTGCGTGGCTTTGCGAAAATATTCAGCCGCCTTGCTGTACATCTTTTTCTTTCTTAAATAGAGGAGCCCAATTTCATAATAAGCCTTGTAATTGTTTGGATCGTATTCAATGGCTTTTTCGTATGTCTGGATTGCCTCATCGGGGCGATTTAAATTGCTGAGTATTTTACCTAAAGCAAAATAGGCTTCGTCATAAGTTGGATCATGACGAATAGCTGCTTTATAGGATTCAATTGCCTGCTTGTATTTTCTCAGTCTTTTTAAAACAAATCCTTTTGCGTAATAGGCCTTGGCAAAAGTGGAATCCAGTGCCAGTGCTTCGTTGTAATGTTTGAGTGCTAACTCATACTGGCCCTGTTTCAGTGCAGTGTTACCTTCATTATAGGCTTTTTTCACGGCGTTAATCTTTTTCATGGCTTCTACATCCGCCTGGATCGCCTTGTCTATTTCCTTGATTTCCTTGACCAGTCTTTCACGTTCTTTCCTGAGTTTGGCATCCTCATCAGGTGGTAAGCCTGCCGCTAATTTTGCATCAATTTCATTAATTCTTTGTAACTTAGCTTTTTTCTTCTGGGTTAAATCTTGATTTTGTGCCACAGCGGCAAAGGCGATTAAAATGATGAGTATAAAGCTGATCCAAAAGAGTAATTTTTTAGATCTTAACATGATCATCCCTCACTTTGTTTTTTTAATTTCTCGTTTGTGCCGAAGGGGGGATTCGAACCCCCACGGGTTGCCCCACACGCCCCTCAAACGTGCGTGTCTACCAATTCCACCACTTCGGCAACTTTATTTAGATGTATCGGCCTGGCCCGATTGAGACGCACCCGGAATGCTTTGCTTAGTACCCTGAGTAGGAACCAGGGGAAGCCCTGCTGCCGGGGTAGCGCCTCTTTTTTGTAATTCTTCCTGCACCAAATTTTTGGTTTCTTTACTTCGATTAATAGATGATAGAATTAAAGACAAAGCTAAAAACAATGTCGCTAAAATAGTTGTCACTCGACTGAGGAATGTGGCCGCACCACGACCACCAAACACGGCTCCCATACCTCCCGTCCCACCAAAAGCTCCGGCTAACCCTCCTCCTTTACTTGATTGTAATAAAATAACTATGGTTAACATAAAGCATATAAAAACATATATTACTATCAACAGACTATACATTATATTTCTTCCTTTTTATTTGGGCAATTTATCAGCAATTTTGATGATTTGAGTAAAACTTTCTGCATCCAGACTTGCTCCTCCAACCAGGGCTCCATCTATATCCGGTTCTTTTAATAGTGCTTCGGCGTTCGCAGGTTTAACACTGCCACCGTATTGTATTCTTATTTTCTCTGCAAAATCTTTACTTATTAAATCTTGTAATAGTTCCCGGATAAAATTCTGAACTTCTTCGGCCTGCTGAGGTGTGGCATTTACTCCTGTTCCAATGGCCCAGACAGGTTCATAGGCAATCACCAGTTGGTCAGGCGATGAAATATTTATTCCGCTTAATCCTTGGCGTATTTGTTCTTCAACAACTTTGTTGGTTAATCCATTATTTCGTTGCTCGAGAGTTTCTCCCACACAAAAAATGGGTTTTAAATTAAATTTCAATGCTTGCTTAATTTTTTTATTTATCTGTTCATCGGTTTCATTAAAAATATGCCGTCGTTCGGAATGTCCAATGATTACATATTCACAACCGGCATCTTTTAACATAGCCGCTGAAATTTCACCCGTAAATGCACCTTCATCTTCCCAGTATAAATTTTGCCCACCCAGCTTAATGCGGGTTTCTTTAATTATCTCGTATACCGGTACAAGATCAGTAAACGGAGGACAGATTACCACTTCGACCTTTTCGATATTTATTAATTTGACTTTTAAGGCCTTGGCCGTGGTAACTGCCTCACTGGGGGTTTTGTACATTTTCCAATTACCCCCGATTATCATCTGCCGGTCGCTCATTTTCAAAGAACCTTTGCTTCTTTTTAAAGTGATGAGGCAATATGTTTAATTAAATCAACCACCCGACAACTAAATCCCCACTCATTATCATACCAGGCTAACACTTTGGCTAAAGTTCCGTCAATCACATTGGTTGACAACCCATCGACAATGGAAGAGTGAGAATTGCCATTATAATCTTTCGATACCAGCGGTTCCTCAGTGTACCCTAAAATTCCCTTAAGCTCGTTTTCTGCAGCTTTTTTGAAAGCCTCATTGAGAGTCTCCTTGGTGGCAGTTTTTTCAAGCTGAAAAACGGCGTCTACGAGAGAGACGTTTGGTGTGGGCACACGAATAGCCATGCCGTCCATTTTACCTTTTAGTTCAGGAATTACCTCTGCAACGGCTCGGGCGGCGCCGGTAGTAGTTGGAATCATGGAAAGGGCTGCGGCGCGAGCCCTGCGAAGATCTTTATGCGGTAAATCCAAAATTCGCTGGTCATTGGTGTAAGAATGGATGGTAGTCATTAAACCTCGAACGATACCAAAGTTTTCCATCACCACCTTGGCCACCGGGGTTAAACAATTGGTGGTACAGGAGGCATTGGAGATGATATGATGATTCGCCGGATCATATTTCTCGTGATTGACTCCCATGACCACCGTGATGTCAGGGTTTTTTGCCGGTGCGGAAATAATCACCTTTTTTGCCCCCTGATTCAGGTGTTTTGAAGCGTCTTCCCGGGCGGTAAAACGCCCTGTTGATTCAATGACAATATCCACTCCGAGATCACCCCAGGGTAGTTGAGCGGGATCCATCAGGGCTAAGACCTTAATGGACTTACCATCAACAACTATCTGGTCCCCTTCGGCATAAACTTCACCATCAAAAGCGCCAAAGTTAGAGTCGTGTTTGAGTAAGTGGGCAAGAGTACGTGCATCGGTAATATCATTTACGGCAACAAATTCAATATCCTGAACGGCATGTTTTTTGGCAGCTCTAAAAATGTTTCTTCCAATACGGCCAAATCCATTTATGCCAACTTTCACAGCCATGTCATTTCTCTCCTTAATTTTATTTTCAATTTACTTGTTTAGCCAAAAAATACACGGGCAATTTCATAAAGGTCTTTATCAACCTCTTTAGGTTTTTTAATGGCTTCTTCAATGGGTATAGAAACTATTTTACCACATTGAAGCGCCACCATTTTGCCAAAATCTCCTTCTTTTACCAGATCAGCCGCTTTGACGCCCATACGCGTGGCTAAAACCCGATCAAAGGGTGTAGGTGTACCCCCTCGCTGAATGTGCCCCAGAATGGTCACACGTGTTTCCATACCGGTACGCTTTTCGATCTCTTTACCTACATATTCACCTACACCACCCAACATAACGTGACCAAATTCATCGACCTTAGCTGTGCGAGTAATCACTGAGTCTTTATCCTTGGGTTTAGCACCTTCGGCAACCACCACGATGCTAAAATTTTTGCCACGCTGATGCCGTTTCATGAGAAGTTCACAAACTTCATCCATGGTAAAGGGGATCTCCGGGATAAGGATACAATCGGCGCCACCAGCCAAACCAGCCATCACAGCAATCCAGCCGGTATGTCGACCCATGACTTCTATGACCATGACTCGATGATGTGACTCTGCCGTGGTGTGTAATCGGTCGATGGCTTCTGTGGCAATAGAAACGGCTGTGTCAAAGCCAAATGTGTAATCGGTGCCCTGCAGATCGTTATCTATTGTTTTGGGTACTCCCACAAACTTTAAACCGTGCTGACTTAATTTGTGTGCTACCCCCAGGGTGTCTTCTCCACCAATGGCTACAATGGCCTGTAAATCATATTTCTTGACGTTGTCCAGAATTTTTTGTACATCTTCGTCATTCTTAAAAGGATTTTTACGGGAAGTACCCAGAATAGTCCCCCCCTTGTGTAATATTCCGGAAACACTGTATAGACTTAACGGCTCTACTTCACCGTTAACCAGCCCATCCCAGCCGTTTTTGATACCCAGTATATCAAAATCATATGAAACGATACTTCTTCGGGTCACGGCACGAATAGCAGCATTTAATCCAGGGCAATCTCCGCCACCTGTTAATACGCCTATTCTCAACTTCATCACTCCCTTTAAAATAGTTAAACGATTTGATTTAAACGGAGCTAAATTAAAAATAATTTAAAAAAATGTCAAGTGGTAAATCCCTGCTTATTTGAAAAATACAAATCACTGGTTGGCTGCTCCTCCCATTATTTTTTTCTCATAATTCTGACCGTCATCATGTAGCTAAAAAGATATAAGAAATATTTTTCAATTCCCTGTTGTTATCAATCTCAAAATTTCAGCCCACCAACAACCCGCTGGTGTTTCAACTGAAGTTTGATAGCTATGGAATTTTTTATTGATTGGGCATACAAAATGAAAAAATTGGGCAGGTAAAAGAAAAAATGAGGGTTTTCATTGCAGGTGCAACTGGAGTTCTTGGGCGACGTCTGGTGAAGCTGTTTCGAGCCAGAGGGGACTCAGTAGTTGGATTGGTACGTAGTTCAACCGGTGAGCAGGCCATTGCAGCGTTGGGTGGAGAACCTCTTCGAGCTGATTTATTTGATGCTGATGCGTTAGCACGTGGAGCAGAAGGATGTGAGATTGTCATTCATGCGGCTACTTCTATTCCTGTAAAAACAAAACCTGCGGCAAAAGATTGGGAAATGAACGATCGGATTCGCCGAGAAGGCACGGATGCGTTGACCACCTGTGCTGCTAAAATCGGAGCCAGACTTTATCTACAGCAAAGTGTCATCTGGGTGGCTCGACCGTCCGACGGTGCCTTTTTTGATGAAGATTCCCCTGCACGACCGGATCAGGCCTCACTTTCAGCCTTAGATGGTGAGAACATAGCACGTGAAGCTGGCGAGAAATATGGTTTCAACGTTACAGTGTTGCGCTGTGGATGGTTTTATGGCCCGGACGCGGCCCATACGAGGGTTTTCGCTACGAGCCTGAAAGAACGGCGTTTGCCTATTATCAGTAATGGAGAGGCCGTGTGGTCTATCCTTCATCTGGATGATGCCGCCAGCGCTTTCGTAACTGCAACCACCATGCCACGCAATGGTGTCTGGCATGTGGTGGATAACCAGGCGGTGAGTGTACGAGAATTTTTGTATTACTTTGCAGAGTGTTTGGCTGCCCCTCGTCCGATGCACCTACCGGCCTGGCTGGCACGTCTTGTGGCGGGATCGTATGCGGTTAATTTCTTTACCATCTCCTCAAAAACTTCAAACAACCGGTTTTGTCGCGAATTTAGATGGAAACCCAGATTCCCAACCTACAAAGAAGGAATCGATCAGATTGTAGCGACCTGGGCGAACCAATAAGTCATTCAACTAAAGGAGGACCACTCAAAATGACTGTTTTCAAGGTAGCGGTGTTGATCTCAGTAACGGCTCTGATTCATATTATTTTTGTATTTTTACACGCATGGGCA
>CAZMEG010000133.1:0-7981 GCA_964565205.1 uncultured Cytophagia bacterium | reverse complement strand
TGGTGAATAAAGCCGGAAATATTATGCTATTTCGTGGTTGCGGTTAAGTCGTTTAAATCATTTTCAATGGAGGTTAAATTTAAGTATTTTTCTAAAAGCTGAATTATTTTCTTTTTTCTTAAAGGTTTTGAAAGAAAATCGTCACAACCCGCTTGTATACATTGCTGAATATGCTCCTTACCTTGATGAGCGGTCAGGGCAATAATGGGTATGGCCTTTCCTTGGGGCAGGTTACGTATGGCACAGGTTGCTTCGCAACCATTCATCACGGGCATCTCTACATCCATGAAAATGAGTGAGATTCGTCGTTTTTTCACGATTTCTACAGCTTCCGCTCCATTACTGGCAAATATTGTTTTGAACCGCCCATCTTTTTTCAAAAAATGTTTTAATAAATCCCGATTGTCCGGCGAATCATCTACTACTAAAACCACTGGACGGCTATCGATCCATTTTTCTACTGCTTGAAGAAGTTTATCTTTTTTCAGTGGCTTGGTGAGATAATCGTCCATATCATAGTTCAAACATTTTTCCCGATAGCCTTTAATGGCATGGGCCGTTAGAGCAATGATGGGCGTTCTTTCAACATTTGCTGCTCTATCCAGTTCTCGAATTTTTTGTGTAGCTTCAAAGCCATCCATGACCGGCATTTGCAAATCCATCAATATTAAATCAAAATGAAATTTTTTCTTGGCCTGTACAGCTTGCAAACCATTTTCCGCCAGATAAACCTGATAACCGGCTTTTTCCAGAATCCTTTGTGCCAGATTTCGATTATCACGGTTGTCTTCTACAAGTAATATGCGAAACTTATTTATGGGTTTTAATTGCTGTTCAGAGATTATTATATTGGTTTCAAATGTTTGGGTTATTTTTTGTTCAGTTCTGAGCACTTCCATTAGAGCATCAAATAATTTAGATTGCCGGATAGGCTTCGTGAGCGCTTTGGCAATGTTCAATTCCTTAATGGTAGCGTTATTGATGCTTCCCCAGGAAGACAGGAGAATGATTTTAATTCGGTCCCAGGTGGGTTCCTGTCTGATTTTTTGAACCACCTCGATTCCATCCATTTCGGGCATCTGATGATCCAAAAGAATCAAATGAGGTAATCGATGCGTCCGCTTTAAAAATGAGATTACTTTGGTACCCGAATCAAGTTCATCATGGTGAAATCCCCAGGACATTAATACATTTTTTAAAATCTCTCGATTGGTTTTGTTGTCATCCACCACCAGTATGGAGATTTCCTGGAAATCAGGATAGTAAATTTCTGTGGTGGGTTTTCCATTGGTTTTTGAAAAGGGTAGAGTCAATTTAAAATGGAAAGTACTTCCCTTCCCTAATTCACTTTCCAGCCACATTTTTCCACCCATCAGTTCAACAAGAGATTTAGAGATGCTCAGGCCCAATCCAGTTCCACCAAATTTTCGCGTAGTGGAACTATCTGCCTGAACAAATTTATCAAAAATGACTTTTTGCTTTTTAGGAGAAATACCTATACCTGTATCAATTACCATAAAATGAAGCGGTACCACCTGTTTTTTCTTGAGATTTTCCCCATTAGGGTTGGCATGAAGCACTTTAATGATAATTTCACCTTTGTGAGTAAATTTTATGGCATTATTAGTGAGGTTAATGAGTATCTGTCGTAATCTTACCGGATCACCTCGTAACCATTTGGGAAGTTTAGGGTCGACATAACAGAGTAATTCCAGATGTTTTTTGTGAGCTTTAACACTGGAAAGCTCGGCTACCTCTTCCACAAGTTCATACAAATTGAACTCGGTCTCATCCAGTTCTAATTGGCCAGCTTCGATTTTTGAAAAATCCAGAATATCGTTGATTAAATTTAGCAAAGTTTCAGAAGAGGTCTGGACAACCTGTAAAAATTCATGTTGCTCAGGAGTGAGTCTGGTTTCCAGGGCCAGTTCGGTCATCCCGATGATGGCATTTAAGGGCGTGCGAATTTCATGGCTCATATTAGCCAGAAATTCACTTTTGGCTTGATTAGCCTGCTCGGCCGCTTCTTTAGCCTGCTGTAATTCTAATTGCACCTGTTCTTTTTCCGCCAGGGCTTTTTGTAGTTCAACAGTCTGTTTGGCCAATTCAGAGGTTCGTTGAGTAACCATTTCTTCCAGTTGTTCATTTTGCTTTTTAATGGTTTGTATTCTTAATTTATATATTCGATTGGCACCGAAAGTCACAACTATGAGGGTTAAACCAATAAACCACCAGGTTTGCCAGAACGGTGGCTGAATAATAAACTGGAAATGAGCCGAAGGGGACCATTCTTGTTGAAATTTACGTGCCTGTACTTCCAGGGTAAAGTTTCCGGCTGGCAAATTGGTATAATTAATTTCATAGCCCTGCAAAATTTTCCAATCTGAATCATAGCCAATTAAGCGATAGCGAACCGTGTACCGCTTTGGGTTCAAAAAAGAAAGTGTAGCGACACGAGCCTGGAGGTCATTTTGAGAATGAGGAAATTCCATTGGTTGAGCCTTTGAAATCGGGGTCTTTCCAACGGATATATGATGTATTTTAATTCGTGGCGGGGGTGAATTGGCAACCAGGTCATATCGAGGATTGTAATGACTCAATCCTTCAGCCGTACCAAACCAGATGGTGCTGTCCGCATCGAGAAAAAAACCACCCGCATTAGATTCATTCCCCACAAATCCTTCGGAGGTGCCATAATTGATAAACGTTTTGCCATCAAAACGATCCACCCCCCGGGCTGTACCAATCCAGAGATTATTCTTATAATCAACACCCAGGGAATAGACGGCGTCGTTGAAAAGTCCGTCGGCTGTGGTAAAAGTACGAAACGTTTTGCCATCAAAACGCGTCACTCCACGTGATGAATGATAGCCAAACCAGATATTACCGGCGCGATCTTCACATAAATAGTAAGGCTCATTATCAGCCAGCCCATCTTCAATGGTATAGGTAATCCAGGAATTTCCGTCCCATCGGGATAATCCTTGATCACCCGAAGCCCACACATTTCCTCGACTATCCACTAACAGGCGGGCATTGGTGAAAGATTGATCAGGAATTTCTATCTTAATAACATTTTTCCCTGTCTTTTTAAACAGGCCTACATTTTGTACAGCACACCAGAGGTTTCCTTGCTGATCTTCAACAACATGATCCACCCGACCATACTTGCTGATGGTTTCTTCACTGTGGAATCGCTGGCCATCGTAGTAATTAAGCCCGCCATCATTGCCAATCCATAAAACCCCCTTATGATCTTCCCGCAGAGTCATAATTAAATTGGCATTCAGACCATCTTCTTTCTTAAAATGCTGCCATTTCTCTCCATCAAAACGATTTAAACCATTATAGGTACCCACCCACAAAAATCCCTTGTGATCACGCAAAATGGGACGTACGTTACTGGAGCTCAAACCATCCTTTTCGGTGTAATTGGTGAAAGCCCGACCCAAAAATTTTGCGACACCGCCAAATCCAGCCACCCAGATAATTCCTTCATGATCTTCCATGATAGCCCGAACATTCTGGAAGGGCAATCCATTTTCTGTCGAAATAAAGGTTATTTTTTGATTTTTTTCAATCATGGCCAGACCATTGAGTCCCCCTACCCAGACTATATCATATTTGTCTACACAAATGCCCCAGGGTGAGGCAACCGGGAATCCCTCCTTCTCGGTGAATTTTACAACCACTTTATTGTCCTGAATGGCGCGCACACCATCTTTCATGGTTAACCAGAGTTTGCCCTCCTTATCCTGGGCGATTTTATTGATTAACTTACCCGAAATTCCCCTGTCCTGGAATGGTATGAAAGCGTTATTCTTGAAATAAAATAAGCCTCTATCTGTTCCAACCCAAAGCCGATTTTGCTTATCGATAAATAAAGCCAGCACTCGTACTTTTGGCAGACCACTTTTTGTAGAATAGATAACAAATTGAGAGCCGTCCCATTTTGCTAATCCCGATCGGGTTCCACACCACAAATTTCCGTCTCTGTCTACGGCAAGTGACCAGATACGTGCATCGGGTAATCCATCCTGTACCGTGTAGTTAGTAAATTTTTGCCCGTCCCAGCAACTCAACCCGCCCCGTGTGGCGATCCAGATTTTACCATTTTTGTCCTGAACGATGTCATCAATCCAGTCGTTTGGTAAGCCCTGACGAATGCTGAAAATTTCAAAATAAACCCCGTCAAAACAGTTCAGACCGGCCTGGGTACCAATCCAGATGTATCCGTCTCGATCCTGAAATAAAACTTGACCCACAAGCTGTGATAGCCCATCATCCCCGGTATAATTCTTGAAATAATAATGTTGAGAAATGAGAACAAAAGGATGCAAGCAGATTAAAAGCATTATAAACAATTTTAAATAAAAGCCCTTTCCGTGGCACATAAGTCCCTTCACCTTAATAGGATTAATTAATCACACTTCACCTCAAAAAATTACATATTTAAATCATTAACGACTAATTTTTGCGATTCTTAAATAAGAGTCTGCTAAATTTTTCGTAAAAATTTTGTCTTTTTTTACTTTTGCTTATTTTCATTTTTTATTTTATATTAAGTTAAATAACAAAGCCATTAATTAGTGATTAAAAAATGAAACCCCAGGAACCCGAACCGGTGAAACTTTTTGTTGGAATTTTATATTGCCAGTCAGAATTATTAGAATCTGTTTATAAAATTTTAAGTGAACATTTTGGTCCCATCGATTACAAGAGTCCTGAATTTAAATTTGATATTACGGACTATTATGTTGATGAAATGGGGAGTCCTATTTTTCGAAGGTTTGTTTCTTTTTACAATTTAATTAATCCTGGTCAACTGGCCCGCGTTAAAATTCAAACCAATCAGATTGAAGAACAATTTAGTAAAAATGGCAAACGCCGGGTAAATCTGGATCCCGGTTACATGGATTATAATAAAGTCGTACTGGCCTCGGCCAAATATAATGCGCAAAAGATTTATTTAGACCTGGGCATTTATGCCGATCCTACCTTATGGTATGAGAAGGGGGTTTTTCACCCTTATCCATTCAGTTTTCCGGATTTTAAGAGTGGTCAATATAACCCGGTGTTTTTACACATGAGGGCATTATATAAAGGACAAAAACGGAAACTCGGTCAAAAGGAAAAAGAGCATGGATAAGCTCCGAAAACATGCCAGGGAAATCTTTTTTGCCGGTTTGAAAGCCGTAGATCCAAAAGCAGCCGTGCATAAATTTGTCCGTCGTGAAGATAATAAGCTTCTGGTGGATAAAAAAATATACCAGCTGGATGAATTCCGTGACATATATGTGGTTGGAGGTGGCAAGGCTGGTGCGTCCATGGCTTTAGCGATCGAAGAAATTCTGGCGGATCGTATTACTAACGGCCTGATAAATGTAAAATATGGACATTTAGAAAAACTCCGCTTTGTAAAAATTAACGAAGCGAATCATCCGGTTCCGGATGAAGCGGGCTTTCAGGGCGCACAGAGAATTATGAACCTGGTTAAGAAGGCTGGAGAAAAGGACCTGGTCATCTGTTTGATATCTGGAGGGGGTTCGGCACTTTTACCCCTGCCTGTCGAAGGTATCACGCTGCAAGAAAAGCAGGAGCTGACCGGTAAATTACTTGCCTGTGGGGCTTCGATCAACGAAATAAATGCTGTACGCAAGCATATTTCCAAAATTAAAGGAGGGCAGTTAGCCCGGGAAGTTTATCCGGCCACCTTAATTACACTTATTCTTTCTGATGTAATAGGGGATCCACTGGATGTGATTGCATCCGGCCCCACGTTTCCTGATTCCTCCACTTTTGAGGATGCGCAGGAGATATTACGAAGGTACCATCTCTGGGATACCATACCAGAATCGATTCGTAATCATATTGAAAAGGGACTCAGGGGTGAAATTCCTGAAACGCCCAAAGAGGGTGAGCCTATTTTTGAAAAAACTCAAAATGTCATTGTGGCCAACAATATCCAGGCGGTGGAAGCTGCCGCGGTTAAAGCTAAAATTCTTGGCTATTGTACGCTCATTCTTTCTACTTTTATTGAAGGTGAAACCAAAGATGTGGCTCGTGTTCATGCTGCCATTGCCAAGGAGATAATCCATCATGGTAACCCGATACGGAGTCCGGCCTGTATCATTTCAGGAGGTGAAACTACCGTCACTCTAAATGATCATGGCAAGGGGGGGCGCAATCAGGAATTTGTACTGGCGGCCGCCCTGGATATTGTTGATCTGCCATCCGTGGTCATTTTAAGCGCCGGCACCGACGGAACCGATGGCCCCACCGATGCCGCCGGTGCGATTTGTGATGGTAAGACGGTAAACCGGGCTCTATCACTTAAAATGGACCCAAGAGTTTATTTGCAGCATCACAATGCCTACCCCTTTTTTGAAAAATTAGGTGATCTGCTTATTACAGGTCCCACCAATACCAACGTTATGGATATACGCATTGTTCTGGTAGGAAAGGAGTAAAATGCACCGCACTAAAATAGTTTGTACAATTGGACCGGCAAGTGACGGCGAAGAAATTTTGCAGCGGATGATTGAAGCCGGTATGAATGTGGCCCGTTTGAATTTTTCCCATGGTGACCACAAAGAACATGGTCAGCGCATTAAACGCATTCGAAAAATTTCGGAGAGATTAAATGTCCCGATTGCCATTTTACAGGACCTGGCTGGACCTAAAATACGGATCGGTAAAATTCAAAAAGGCACTGTAGAATTGAAAGCCGGACAAACTTTCATTCTCACCAGTCGTGAGGTACCCGGCGATGAACAAAGGGTATCGGTGACATTCAAACGGCTACCAGAGGAAGTGAACGTAGGCAACCGTATTTTACTGGCCGATGGTAGTATTGAACTTGTTGTGAATAAGATTGAAGGTGAGGACATCATCTGTGAAGTGCTGGTGGGTGGAGAATTGTCTTCCAGCAAAGGGATTAATTTACCGGGGAGTTCCCTTTCTGTGGAAGCCCTCACTCCAAAAGACAAAAAAGATCTGGAATTTGGACTGGCTCAGCAAGTTGATTATGTAGCCATTTCTTTTGTACGCCGCAAAGATGATATTTTACAGGTCAAGAAATTGATGGAAAAAATTGGTCGGGTGGTGCCGGTCATTGCTAAAATCGAAAAACATGAAGCGCTGGAAAATATCGATGAAATTATCGCTGTGGTAGATGGAATCATGGTGGCTCGAGGTGATCTGGCTGTGGAAACAGCTCTGGAACGAGTTCCATTGGTGCAGAAAATGCTTATTCAGAAATGCAATGAGGTAGGCAAACCGGTTATCACCGCTACCCAGATGTTAAAATCCATGGTGGACAATCCGCGGCCCACTCGTGCCGAGGCCAATGATGTGGCTAACGCTGTTCTGGATGGCACCGATGCGGTAATGCTTTCCGAAGAGACCACGGTTGGAAATTATCCCGTGGAATCTGTTCAGGTCATGGCCAGAATTATCCAAGCCACCGAAAGTGTCCTGCTGAAAAATAAAATTTCAAATGTTCGAGGAATTAGGGGGAAAGTTACCATTGCGCGGGCCGTAAGCCACGCTTCCTACGAGATGGCACAGGACCTGCATGCGGCCGCCATCATTACCCCCACACAGAGCGGCAGTACAGCCCGCATGGTGGCCCGCTATCGACCCGAACAGCCCATCATAGCCTTGAGCCCCGATCCGCATGTGGTGCGCTGCCTGAGCCTGGTGTGGGGCGTTTGGCCTGTATTAATTGAAGGGTATACCAGTTCCGATGAGATGATCGAAGAATCTAAAAAGACCGCTCTAAATACCGGACTTGTTAAAAAAGATGATGTGGTGGTGATCACAGCCGGGACGCCAACGGGTGTTCCTGGAACCACCAATCTCATCAAAGCGGAGGTGATTCAATAAATCCTGTGAGGGTTACATTTAATCTTTATACCAATTAATTAGGGCTTCACAAAACTTAATGAGCATAGAAGGATTAATGCTGGAGCATTGAATT
>CAZMEG010000132.1:0-8046 GCA_964565205.1 uncultured Cytophagia bacterium | reverse complement strand
TTATTTAGTTATGACTCTAATTCCTATTCTAATTTTATTAGGAATATTTGTTACGAGTTTTTTTAAAAAACAAGATCGACCCAAGTAAATCAGTGAAAATCCATTTAATCTGTTCCTATCTGCGATTCATTTTACTAAACCCAGGTAAGACCTTGAGTCAAGCCTCTCCCCAGCGTACACAGGCTGCCCCCCAGACATAGCCGATACCTGCCCCAACCATAACCATCAAATCTCCATCTTTCAATTTACCCTGCTTTTGTCCTTCAATAATTGAGATAATGGTGTCCTGTTCGCCAATATGACCGTAATCGCTCAAATAAACCGATTGCTCTTCGTTCAGTCCAAGATGCTTTAACATTTCGCGATGCGCCGAAGGTTTGATCAGGATGATGTTCAGGTAGTCAATATCCTTTCGGGTGTAAGGGGTTCCATCAGGTTTGGGTCCGCTTTTACGCAGGGCTTCATCAATACAGTGTAGCCAGTTGTTCATGGAAACTTCGTTCAGGCGCTTCTTCATGGCTTCCGGTTCTACCAGGTCGAAATAGAATCGTCCCTCTGCTACCGCTCGATCGGTAGGGTGCTCGATGGTGCCACTGGCCGGCACAATCACATGATTGCTCATGGAGCCGTCGATCATGAGATGGCAACCCAGCACATGATTGCGCGGCCAGTTTTTGCGTAATAACAAAGCTCCCGCCCCGGCTCCGATATTAAACATAAAACTCGTACGGGGATTTTTTAAATTAATTAAATCCCCAACACGATACCCTCCAGCTATGAGCACCGTGTTGATCTCATCATTGGCTACCATCATATCTTTTGCCAGACGAATGGCGGCAATGGTGGTACAGCAACGCATGTGCATATCCATAGCCCAGGCATTCTTTGCGCCGATTTCATGAGCAAGATGAATCCCTGCCGTCCATAGCAGATATTCTTTCCATTCCTCGGTAGTGCACAGTACCACATCGATTTCTTCCGGCTGGATATTACATTTAGTTAAACAATCCTGCGCGGCCCGGATGGCCATCTCATTGGGATGATCGTGGGGTCCAGCCATGTATTTTTTATTAATGCCCAGCTTTTCACGCACCACCCATTCCGGCAGCCCACTTTCTCTGGCAATATCTTCAGCAGTCAGATAATTTTTGGGCAGGTACATACCAGCCCCAACAATCCCCACAGTAGCCTGTTTAGACTTCATTTCTCAATCTATTTCAAATCAATTGGTTATTATTTAGGTGGAATAATGAAGTTCTGGATTGATGCCATATTTACTGAATGCTCGCATCTTCCAGAACTCCATTACTCCAGTACTCCACAATTTTCTTTAATACTTAAAATATGGTGTATTTAGCCTCGGCTGAAAATAATCTTCCAATAGATGGCGAAGCTACAAATTCCCGAACTTCCGTATTAAACAAATTCACAATCCGGGCACCCAGCGAGAAATTATGTGTAATACGATAGCCAAGACTTACATCCACATTCACAAATCCTCCCAGAGGACCTTCGTTGAAATCTCTACCCACGCGTCTTCCCTCAATCACCGGATCGCCGTTATAAATCAAATCGGGATTTGTCTTAGCTGCCACATTAATGCCGGAGAAGAAATCATATTCATCTACCCAGCGAATACCCACATTCCCGAACCATTTGTCTTTGTTGGCATTAAAGAACAGACTTAATTTATGTTTCGGCGTATTAATGGGCAGGTCATTTTCGTTTACCTTACCATCCCGGTTGCCGTCATTTTTCGGATCGCTGGTATCCAGGTCGAAATCAAAGAACGAGTAATTGAGACGTACATTAAAGTTGTTATTGATGAAGTAATTCAAGCCCACATCAAAGCCGAATGTGGTTACCTCACCAAAATTCAAATAGGTCAACAAGAAAGGTACGCCGGTGTCGGGAGTGCCGGGAATAATTTCGCTGATCCTTTTGTCACCCCGATGGGTTACAAAATTCCCGGCTGCTGGATTGGCGATATTAATGAGCGGACTGATGAAATCCTTGTGAAAATTAATATAAGCATTGGTGTCGATATACAATTTTTCTGACACGATGCCTTTATAACCTGCTTCGATGGTTTGAATCTTTTCCACTTCCAGCTTGGGAATTTTGGTGCCATCGGTGAGTGTGAAGCCTTCACCATTTCCAAGGAGCAGTCCGCCAAAGATATTGGCGCTCAAATTTAGAATGGTAGGCGCTGCAATGCCTTTTCCATAGGTTAAACGCCAGGTACTGCTGCCATGGCTGTAAAGCAAGCCACCTTTGGGGATGAAATTGAATCCATACAATTCATGATTATCACCACGGGCTGCAGCAATTAATTTCACACCGCTTTCGCCCAGGGCTTTTTCCACCTGCGCATAAAATCCCACCTGATCCAGTTGGATGGGACCATCCTGATCCAGGAGGTAGGTCCCTTTGCTGTTGGCTATGTCACGTTGCCACTGAATGCCACCAACCACCTCGAAACCGGCCCAGGTGTTGTTATACTGAATCTCGGCGTTCCAGCGTCGGGAATCGTCTTTGAAATTGGCTTCACGATTGAGTGGAAACCCATTGTCCGGAGAAGAACCAAACCAAGCTTCATGCAGAGATCGTCTGAGTGCTTCTTCTTCGGGAAATCCGGCAGCGATGAACGACAGATAGTTCTGAGTTCTCTGATTCAGTGCATAAGTATCATCCGTTATGCTCCAGGTGTGATAAACCTGAGCAAATAGACGTTTGGATACATAACGAGCCTGCAGAAAAAAGATTCGCCAATCCACAATCTGATTGCGTCCGGCATTGGTGACACCCAGATTGTTGCTATTGCTACCCCCGGCCGTCAGGATAAAATCGGCATCGGGTCTCGGACTGAAATAGAAGGAAGCTTCACCCCGAATAGAATCAAAGTTACGATCCAGACCAATTTCCGGATAGCCTTTTCCGGCCACATAAACCGAATCAACAAAATCAATTTCTTTACCACGGGTATACTCACCGGTTATTTTGTAGCGAAATTTTTCGTTCACTACATCAGCATGACGGAATCGACCACTGAAGCTTTCGTGATTACCGCCATTAACCACAAAAGTGGTTCCTTCCGAAGTACGCGGATCTTTGGTAATGGTATTGACCAGACCGTTGTGAGCATTGGGTCCGTACAGGGCGGCGTTAGGTCCAAGAATAACCTCAATACGTTCGATATCTTCTTTGACGGTGGTGGAGAGCGCCCCGAGTGGTAAACTGGTAGCCACCAGGGTCGAGAGGCGATTATCATTCATCTGCAGATTTTTTGCATTGAAAGCACTGTTAAACCCACGAATATTTATCCCGGTACCCACGATACCGGTTCGCACATAATCCACACCTTTTTGATAACTCAACAGTTCGCCAAGGTTTGCCGAAGGCAATTCTTCGATCTCTCTTGCACTGATAACGTTAATGGTAGCCGGGGCATCAGTGATTTTTTCCAGGACTCGGGAAGCCGTAACTACCACCTGTTCGCTGATCAATTCAGTTCTTTCCAGCGCCACATCAAGCCTCATCTCAGTAGCTGAATCCACCGATATACTCCGTTCCACCTGTGCATATCCAATGTAAGAGACCACCAGAGTATAATTTCCCGTAGTCACATTTTTAATCACATACTCTCCACGGATATTCGTTGAAGAACCAAAGCTCGTTCCTTTCAGAAAAACATTAGCCCCCACAAGCGGTTGTCCCGTTTCCTTGTCCGTGACTTTCCCTTTAATGGTGACCCCATTGGCCAGCACAAGGGAAGGCAATAGACCACCTATTAAAATTATAAATAAGCACTTCTTAAACATGGTTAAACCCTCCTATTTTGATTCAAAAATTGGATTTAATTTTAAAAGGATTTTTGGTTTTTAATAGATTCTTTCAATTCCTGTTTTAAAATTTTTCCGGCACCGGATATGGGTAACTGGTTACGAAAAATAACTTTCTTGGGGATTTTAAATTTAGCCAAATGTTGTGCAAGAAAATCTAAAAGCTCCTGTTCGGTGGTTTGCTGGCCCTCTTTAAGTACCACAAATGCCCAGCCCACCTGACCCCATTTTTCATCATCAACTCCAACCACAGCACACATGTGTACAGCCGGATGCTGGTACAGCACTTTTTCAATCTCGGCCGGATAGATATTTTCGCCCCCGCTAATGTACATGTCCTTTAGACGATCGACGATGTAAAAATACCCCTCTTCATCCATATAAGCCAGATCGCCGGTGTGGAAGTAATTCTCGTCATCAAAAGCCTGCCGGGTTGCCTTCGGATTATTAAAATAGCCGGTAGTTGCCACAGGCCCTCTTAATACCAGCTCCCCGACTTCGTTTGGAGGCAGGGGCTGGTTCGTTTCGGGGTCCACAATTCGGGCATCCACAAAGAAATTGGGTTTGCCAATGGAACCCATTTTTCGAAGGGAATCTTCCGCTGAGAGAGAAAACACATCCGGGCCGAATTCGGTCATGCCAAATCCCTGCCGAAACACCACGTTTTTCTCTCTTTGATAAATCTCAATCAAATTCAGAGGCAGAGGCGCCCCACCACTTAAACAGTAGCGCAGGGAACTTAAATCTGCCTTTTTCCAGTTGGAGGCCTGGGTGAGCTGCTGAAACACCGTAGGAACTCCGGCAAAAATGGTCACTCTTTCTTTTTCGATTAATTCCAGAACCTGTTCTGCCTCAAACTTACGGGTTTGAATCACAGTGCCTCCAAGAATTAAAATGGGTACGGCAAAGGAAAAAAAGCCGCCGGTATGGTAGAGGGGGAATATGTTTAAATAAACATCCGAACCCTGGACATCGGCTAAATGTGCATTAAAGGTATTCCATACAATCTGGCGGTGACTGATTTGTGCAGCCTTGGGAGTACCGGTGGTACCACCGGTAAACAGTAAACAGGCGGTGTCGTCTTCAGTCAAGGATTCACAGGTAACTGGCTCCACTGAAGAATTTTGTGTAGTCTGTTCTAAAAAGTTGCTTAACTCAACAAACCTGTCAGGTCTTTGAGACCTGACAGGTTTAGCTAAATCACTTTCATAAATGAGGATCTTTGGAGTGGTTTGTTGGATTTGGCCAGCAATTTCCTCGGGATGCCATCGCCAGGTGTAAGGTACAAAGATAGCTCCAAGTTTTCCGCATGCAAACAAAGCATCGTAAAAGTGCACCCCATCCTTTGCCAGCATTCCCACCCGGTCGCCTTTCCCAACCCCCTGGGAGCGCAACCAGTTTGCTACTCGATTGGCCCGGTCATTCAATTCTCTGAAAATGAAGCGAGCGGCAGGCTGTTGCCCAACATCGATGAGGGCTATCTTTTCCGGAGAATAAACACAGCGTCGAGCTAAATAATCCCCAATATACATGGCCGGGACTCAAAATCTAACTTGCATTCATAAACTTTATTGAAAAGAAGATCAAAAGTAAATTTTAAAAATTTTACGTATTATTCAGGCCAAAAAATTCTACAGCCAGTTGATTAAATTTTTCATGTTCTTCATAAAAAAATAAATGCTTTCCATTAAACACCACCAGTTGCGCCCCGGGAATTTGATTCTTCAATTGCCGGACATCTTCCAGCAATACCAGTTCATCCTGCTCCCCTGCACAGAGCAGGGTAGGAGCTTTTATTTTTTGGGCATAAGTGGTCCCATTGAAAGCATGTCCGGCCAATAGTTGCCGGTAGTAAGCAAATTCTGGCTGAGGGAATTGAATGCGCCACTCGGTAATCTGTTCTAATTCCTGACGATGACTGGCAATAAACTCTTCGGTAAAATTCAAAGTGTAGGCATCCTCCAGGCGTTCACGGCGGGTCCTGCCCCTGGGCCTGATGAGACGGCATAAAATTTCCCCTCTGGGACCCTGCTGACATTGCCCTCCTAAGGAAGTCCCGGCAAGCAGCAATTTTTTCACCCGCTCCGGCCAGGTGGCCGCAAAATACAGAGCCACCAGTCCTCCCATGGATACGCCCAGTAAATGAATTTGATACACATCCAGGGAATCCAGCATTGCTTTGATATCCTCGGCGAATTGCCGGATGGAATAAGGATGATCGGGTTTATCGGATCGTCCACTGCCCCGCAACTCCGGCATGATGAGATGAAAATGTTTCGACAGTTGCACCACGTTTTTTGACCACAACCAGGTACCCGCACCCAGCCCTGGAATCATCACCAATGGCTCGCCGTGCCCCTGCTGCTCTACGTAGATACGAATATCCTCAACTTCAACAAAACTATTTTTCATCCAGACTCCTTAACTAAAGTATTTCAGTGTTCACGTGTTTAAACCCACAAACACTTAAACACCTAAACCCTCCAGACTAATCACACCACCAGCCCTCCATCCACCGACAGAATGGCCCCGTTAATGAAGGAAGCTTCATCGGAAGCCAGGAACAGATAGGCACTGGCTACCTCCTGTGGTGTGCCCAGCCGTCCCAGCGGAGTTTTTTCTTTCATTATATCGATCACCTTTTCAGGCACCGATTGGACCATCTCCGTGGCAATGAATCCCGGTGCCACAGCATTGACCCGAATGCCCTTTTTCCCCAGCTCACGTGCCCAGGTTCTGGTCATGCCTATAACTCCTGCCTTGCTGGCCACATAATTCGTCTGTCCAAAATTACCATACAGTGCAACTACCGAGGAGGCGTTTAATATGACGCCACCGGTTTGCTGAGCTTCCATGACTCTTGCAACGGCACGAGCACAAAGAAACACACCTTTAAGATTCACCTCGATGACTCGCTGCCATTGCTCAAGCTCCATTTTGATCAGACGGGCATCTTCCACAATCCCGGCGTTGTTGATCAGAATATCGATTTTACCGAAATGCCTCAGGGTACGCTCAACCATGTTCTCGACTTCCCCGGGATCAGCCACATTCACTTTTAGAAAAATTGCCGTACCGCCGGCATGCTTAATTTCCCAAACCAGCCGTTTACCGGCGTTTTCATTGATATCAACGGCCACTACCCGGGCTCCTTCCGAAGCGAAGGTTAAGGCTGTTGCCCTGCCAATTCCACGGGCCGCCCCGGTAATGATGGCCACTTTATCTGCTAATCTGGGCATCAGGATGCCTCTTTGATCACCCATTTTTCAAGATATTCTTCCACAGAGGGAAGCGTTTGCCTGGCACTCTGCCATTCTTCCAGGAGTTTTTTATAGGCAGAAATTTCACGCAGGTGAAATTCTCGCATAGCAATCATGCGCTCGCAAACCGGCTTGAGTCGAACTTTTTCTTCCGTAGAAGCTTCCGCATATTTTCGTAACAGTGGTTCAAGATGACTCTCGGCAATGCGCAGGTTATCTTCCAGTAGGCGGGATAAATTGATTCCAGCCTGTAAAAACACATCCGGGGAAATCTGGTAGTAGAACTTGCGATCACCTTTGATACGTACCCGTTTGGCCAGATTGAGCTCTTCCAGTCGACTGGTGATTTGATTGATTGGGCTTTTGCTCACATGCAGAGCCTCACTGATCTGTTCTTCGGTGAGGGGTTCGGCCGAACAGATAAGCAACCCTACCACCCGGCCTAAAAGTTCACTATGCCCGAACTTCGCATAGCCTCGCCCGAAATCATCAACAATGGCCTGTTGAATTTTTTCCATGGCTTACTCCTTATCCATTTCTTCTTTTAAAAAGGCAATGACATCTCGGTTGAATTGTTCAGGAATTTCCACAAAAAACTGGTGGCCCAGCCCCTCATAGATTTTTAAGACGCTATTGGGGATCTTTCCGGCAAGATTGTAAGCATTACCCACCGGAACCAGCACATCTTCGGTGGCGGCAGCGATGAGGCAGGGAGCCTTGATTTGCTTAACTTTATCTGAAAGATTGAAGGTTGCTCCGGCTGCCAGTTGCGCCCTGAAAGCCTCAGTTGGCTGCGGATTCAGTAATCGCTGATTGATGAGATGTTCGATTTCCTCGCTTTTCATAAAATCTTTAGAAAACGCCAGGGTCAATTTTTTCCGGATCAACTGACGCGGAGACCCCTCGGTGGACATTATCAATTGCAGGGCTTCCTGGGACATGGG
>CAZMEG010000131.1:4725-8048 GCA_964565205.1 uncultured Cytophagia bacterium | reverse complement strand
CAATTCCACTTGTAAAAATGTTCTGGATAGGAATAGGACTTCTCCGTTTGATCTTTTTTGTAGTAGCTTCCTCTCTTTTGATTATATATTTAAACAAACTGTCAAAATCTACCACGATTAAAGGGCTCTGGTTTGTAACTCTGGGCTTTGCCTTAATCATGTTAAATATTTTCATCGGTTCACTATTTCATAGTACCATTCTGCCGGAATCTATACTTGAAAAATTTTTCCCCGTTGTAGGTTTTTTATCGGGGTATATCGGACAAACCGTTGGATTTCTGCTTTTAATCATCGGTATTTACAAGGTGGTACATTCTTTAATTCCCCAACTTTCTGAACATTATTCAAGCCTTGTCGAACATTCCCTGGTAGGGGTTTATTTAATTCAGGACCATGTTCTTAAATTTGCCAATCCACAACTGGCCTCCATTTTTGGCTATGAACGTGAAGAACTTTTAGGTAAAAATCTTTTAGATCTGGTGGCACCAGAATCCAGAAAACTGGTGGAAGAAAATGTCAAAAAACGCCTGTCTGGCGAAGTAAAATCGATTAATTATCAATTCAAAGGGCTTCGTAAAAATGGTGAAATCATCGATGTTGAAGTCTATGGCACACGCACAATTTATCAGGGCAAACCCGCCGTGCATGGTACCTTATTGGACATTACTGAAAGAAAAAAAGCTGAAAAAGCCCTACAAGAAACACGACGATATTTTGAAGATCTGGTCGAATCCATCGGTGGTATCGTTTGGGAGGCTCAGGTCAATCCTTTAAAATTTACCTTTGTTAGTAAGCAAGCAGAACGACTGCTGGGATATCCGGTGGACAAATGGTTGGAAAGTAAAAAATTCTGGGAATCCCATATTCACCCCGATGATCGAGAATGGGCCGTGCAATATTGTGCTCAAGCCACCGCCGAATTAAGGGACCATGCTTTTGAGTATCGAATGATAGCTGCAGATGGACGCATTGTTTGGTTGCGTGATATTGTCACCGTGCTGGTAGAAAACGGTAAAGCCGTTAAACTTCGAGGGGTAATGATTGATTTGACTCATCGAAAGGAAACCGAAGAAAAACTGGAAAAATCAGTAGCCTTACTCCGCTCAACTCTGGAATCCACGGCCGACGGGATTCTGGTGGTAGACACTGATGGTAAAATAGTTACTTATAATAAAAAATTTCAGGACATGTGGAAAATACCGGATCAGGTTTTAGAATCTAAAGATGACCAGAAAGCTATAGAATTCGTACTGGATCAATTAAAAGAGCCAGAAAGTTTTTTGGAAAAAATTAAAGAGCTCTATATAAGTGAGAAAGAAAGTTATGATATTCTGGAATTTAAAGATGGACGGGTTTTCGAGCGGTATTCTCACCCTCATAAAATTGGCGGGAAATATGTGGGACGTGTCTGGAGTTTTCGTGATGTAACTCAAAAAAAGAGAGCCGAAGATGCCTTAAGAGCCTCCGAGGAAAAATATCGAACCATCTTTGAAGAATCCCGTGATGTAATTTTTGTTGCCACCCCGCAAGGAAAATTAATTGATATTAATAAAGCCGGGGTGGAATTATTTGGTTTTGATTCTAAAGAAGAATTGTTAAAAGTAAATATAGCACAGGATTTATTTGTTAATCCTTCTGATCGGGATAAACTGGTTGAAAAATTACTGAAACAGGGTTATGTGCAAAATTATGAATTGATTTTGAAAAAGAAAACCGGTGAAACATTATATGTATTGAGTACAGCCACAGCCGTGAAGGATGAAAACGGCCATTTTGTTGCTATACGTGGTATTTTGCACGATGAAACAGAAAGAAGAAAACTGGAAGAACAATTACTGCAGGCACAAAAAATGGAAACCATTGGCACGCTGGCCGGGGGAATTGCCCACGATTTTAATAATTTGTTAACCGCCATTCTGGGTAATGCAGAATTGGGATTGAATGATGCCAGACCCGGAGATCCCGTTTATCAGGATCTTCTTGAAATCGAAAAGGCGGCCCTGCAAGCTCAATCCCTAACCAATCGTTTGCTCAGTTTTAGCCGTAAACAACCTATGAACCCCCAGCCTTTAAATCTAAACAAAATAGTCGAAGATTTTGTTGTTATGTTAAAAAGAATCATCGGAGAAGACATTGAATTAGAAATAGATCTATCTACCCAATTACAGCCGATTTACGGAGACCCGGCCCAGTTACAGCAGGTTTTGCTTAACTTAGCTGTGAATGCCCGAGATGCCATGCCTCATGGAGGTAAATTTATTTTAAAGACCGAATGGGTTAAGCCCGACCATATTAAAAGGTTAGGCATTAAGAATAGGAATAGAAGAGATTATGTTAAATTAGTTGTAAGTGATAATGGAAGTGGCATGACCTCCGAAGTAAAAGCCAGAATCTTTGAGCCTTTTTTTACCACAAAAGAAGTGGGGAAAGGTACAGGATTGGGGCTGTCGGTGGTATACGGGATTATAAAACAACATCAGGGTTTCATAGAAGTTGACAGCGAAATCGATAAAGGCACCACATTTTCTATTTATTTTCCAGTACATTCAGACGATCATAAAGCTAAAGTGAAAATGCAAAAACAGACCCATTTACACAAAGGCCATGGTACCATCCTTGTAGTTGAAGATGAAGAAGCCGTGCTCAAAGTGGCGGTACGTATCCTGCAATCTCTGGGTTACCAATTAATTACGGCCAGGAATGGTGAGGAAGCACTGAACGTTTTTAATCAAAAATTTCACGATATTGACCTGGTAATCATGGATATCGTTATGCCGCATTTAAATGGGCCTGAAACTTACCGCCACATGTTAAAAATTAAGCCTGACCTGCCGGTTCTGTTTGTTACTGGCTACGATGTTTTTGCCGATCTAGACGAATTGTCCAGTATAAATAATCATCACATGTCCATTTTACAAAAACCCTATTCAGCAGAAATTTTAAGTAGAAAAATATCTGAATTAATTAAACAGGATGAGTAAAGTAAATATGGCCAAGATTTTAATTATTGATGATGTTGAGGTTGCACGCAATACCATGAAACGCATGCTCGAAAGAAAAGGGCATACCATTCTTGAAGCTGAAAATGGCAAGAAAGGGATTAAAATCGTCGAACAAGAAGACCTGAATCTTGTCATAACCGATATCATTATGCCTGACATGGAGGGGATTGAAACTATTCGCAAATTAGTCAAAATGAAACCCGGCCTGCCCATCATCGCCGTTACAGCCTCAACCGATAGCCCATACTTACAAATGGCTTTAAAATTTGGAGCCGTATGTGGATTATTTAAACCCTTTAAACAGGCCGAACTATTGAATGT
>CAZMEG010000131.1:0-4625 GCA_964565205.1 uncultured Cytophagia bacterium | reverse complement strand
GTTGCTTTACCCTCTGCAAAAGTAATTAAATTTGTTCCACAAGAAATAAATCAACTTATCAAATCCTGAGGCTATCCAAAAAACACACTGTCAGGAACAGCGTCTAGCCATATATAGGATAGAAGTGGTCCCTGACCGCTATACTTGCCAGCACCTGGCAAACCCATCGCCATGGTAATCTACTATTCCATAACTTCTTTTTCCTGATGTACGAGGTTGCTATTAAACACCCAACTGACAATGAAATTTTAAAAAAAATGTGCATACTGTAAAAAAACCTTTTCCCTCCTTGAAATATATTTGAATTTTATTCGGTTTTAAAAAGAAGAATCAAATCCCAAAAAGTAATCTGATAGAAAGGAGAGTCAACGAATATGATGAAAGATTTTTTCATTGAGAGAAGACCACATAATGGTATGCCCTATGAAGATTACCTTGAGTATATGAAAAGTCTAATCGAAAAGTCCCCGGAATTAAAAGATAGAAAAGCCATAGAACGTCATCGTTATCTTACCAACAATTATCGGATTAGCCTCAAAATAGAAGAAAATTACACGGTCTCCGATAACCTTAAAAAGCTCATCGAAGCAATCACAGAACCGCAGTTGTGGATGGTTTTAACCGAGCCCTGGTGTGGAGATTCAGCCCAGTGTTTACCCTACATAGCCAAATTTGCCCGTTGCACTTCTTATATTGATCTTCGAATACTTCTAAGGGACAAGAATTTAGATATCATGGACCAGTATTTAACCGAGGGAAAACGTGGCATTCCTAAATTAGTGGCTTTTGATCAGGAAGGAAATGAGCTTTTTCAATGGGGACCACGTCCGCAGGGAGCTGCTAATTTGTTTAAAAAAGATCGAAAAGCCGGATTAAGTAAAGATGCTATCATGGAAAAATTACACCTCTGGTATGCACAGTTTAATTCAGAAGTTATGGAAAAGGAATTCGAACAATTATTACGAGAAAGTGTGCAGTCACCAACCAGAATTTAATTACTCATATCAGTCAAGATCGATGTCTTCTCGATCATAGCCAGGGTTTTCTTTAATTCCGCGCTCCAGACCCGATATCCGGCGGGACTCAAATGGGTGCCATCACCCACATGATATTCCGGTTTTAAATTACCTGTTGAATCGACTAATTTGTCGGTTAAATCAATATAGATACAATTGTCATATTTATCACACAGAAAACGCAGTTGTTGATTTATATTTTGGATTTCACTATTCCACCCCTCCCCTTTTATATTCTCATCCACAGGTAAAATACCACACAGTATGAGAGGAACTTTTCGAGGAATAAACTTAAAAAGGGCATCATATTTTTGTCGCAATTCTTCGATCGATTCTCTAAGTACATTATTGATGCCTAATTCCACAACAATGGCACTGGCCTTTTTAATTGATGTATATAAAGGTAACCGATACAAAATGCCTTCTACGGTGTCGCCACCGATGCCAAAATTTACTCCTTTTTCTGTAATTGCAGACACACATAATCCCTGAACCATACTATCTCCGATAAATATTACAGCACCAGGGGGCACCTGGGCATCAATGCGTAAATGATATTTCAACAGGGTCTCATAATAATCAGAAAAATAGGATTTGTGAAATCGCCGGTAGATTTTTTCTACAAAATTGGACTTCAACAAGACGATGGCCAGAAGAAGGTGTATAAAAATTAAATAGGCTATCCAATACCTTTTATGTAAACGGAATCCCTTCATTTAAATTCCAGGAAAGAAACTTGCTCCCAGTATAGTTAAAAATCCAGCTAAAAAAAAGAACGGCACCCGATAATCCTGATAATTTTCATGAGCCAAAGGGAGCAAATCACTTGTTGCGATATAGAGAAAGGTACCGCCAGAAAGTCCAACGGCCAGGCTTAGATAAAATTCTCCCTCCAAGGGTACCAGCATACCACAGAGAGCTCCGACCACGGCGAGACCTCCAATTATGCCCAGGGTCCACCAGGATCTCGTATGATTGTAATTATTGGCCAGCATAATGGTGGAGGTGGAAAAACCCGTAGGGAGACGATGTAAGATTACAGCTAAGATGACCAGTAAGCCCAGGGACTTTTCAAATTCAAAACTTACGGCGATGGCAAAGCCATCCAGGAAACTATGAAAGCCCATCCCAAACAGGGCGGCATGACCAAAGTGATGAATGTCACATTGCTGTTCCCGGCACGCATGGATCATGGCCATTTTTTCGAAACCATAGAGAATCATAAAACCAAGACTCACAAACAGCATAGACCAGCGACCAGCTTTTGTATAGCTTTCCACAACCATATGATTCAAGCCGGTAGAAAGTAGGACACCAGCCGAGAAAGCCACAAGAAGGGTTAATTGTTTTTGACTGATTTTTTTATGGACCAGTGGCAACCCACCACCCAGAACCGTTGCTCCGGCCGCTAATATTGAATAAAATAGTACGTACATGTTATTGGCTCTTAATTTTTGCCAATCTCATAGCATTGGCTGTTACCCCTAACGAAGCCCCCATATCCCCAACCAGTACAGCTAAAACCAGCGATACAATACCCGGAAACACACCAAGCGCCAGAGAGAACTTAATTAAAATGGAAGTAAAAATATTTTGTTTTATTACCTTTTCAGCCTTTTCGCTCAATTTCACCAGATAAGGTAATTTAGAAAGATCATCAGACATAAGGGCAATATCGGCTGTTTCTAATGCCGTGTCCGTACCGGCTACACCCATAGCTATCCCTACATCGGCAGCCGCCAGTGCGGGCGCGTCATTTATTCCATCTCCCACCATGGCTACTTTGCCATATTTTTTCTGTAAATATTTCACTTCTTTTACTTTCTCTTCGGGAAGAAGTCCTGCATGATAATGGGTAATTCCCAGTGACCCGGCAATACTTCTGGCCGTTTCTTTATTATCGCCTGTGATCATAACCACTTCCTTATGCATTTTCTTTAACTCTTCGATCATCGCTCTGGCTTCCGTTCGGATTTCATCGGCAAGTGCAACAATTCCGATAATTTGCCTGTCCGTACCCACAAGCATGGTGGTTTTGCCCTGTTGCTGGAATTGACGCAATTCCTGTTCGGGCAAAGCAACATTAAAATCCTTAAAAAGTTCAGGTCTCCCAATTAAATAAGTCGTACCATTAATTGTAGCCCTGACGCCCTTACCAGGGATCGATTCGAAATGTTTAATATTTTCCAGCGCAAGATGTTTTGCCGAATCCAGGATAGCCCGGGCGATGGGGTGCTCGCTTCGCATTTCTAAAGATGCAGCGATTCGCAAAACATCTTCTCTGGTTACATTATCAAATGCAAAGACATCGGTCACCTGGAGTTGCCCTTGGGTTAAGGTTCCCGTTTTATCAAAAGCCAGCACTTTTATTTTTCCCATTTCTTCCAGATAAACCCCGCCTTTAATGAGTACCCCATTTCGACTGGCATTAGTTAAGGCCGAAACCACAGAGACCGGAGTAGAAATTACCAGTGCACACGGGCAGGCAATAACCAGTAAAGTTAAGGAACGAATAAACCAGCTATGAAAAGGTGCTGAAAATAGTAAAGGTGGAACCGTTGCCACCAGAATTGCCGTTGCAACCACCGAAGGTGTATAATATTTGGCGAATTTTTCAACAAATTTCTGGCTTGGCGCTTTCTGGGCCTCCGCTTCTTCTACCAGGTGAATTATTCGAGCCAACATGGTATTTTCAGGATTTTCTGTAACCTGAACTTCCAGATAGCCTTCCATGTTAATGGAACCCGCATAAACCTTGTCGCCTTCTTTTTTGGAGATCGGTTTCGATTCCCCGGTGATGGGGGATTGATCCAGACTGGAAGCTCCCTCGATAATAATTCCATCTACCGGTACTTTTTCGCCGGGACGAATGGCTACCCTATCTCCTATCTTTATCTGCTCCACGGGTATGGTTATTTCCCGACCATTTTTAAGCACGCGGGCTTCAGATGGAGCCAGTTCCATCAATTCACTTAATGATTTGCGCGCCCTTTCGATAGCAAAGTCTTCCAGTAATTCTGCCACAGAAAACAAAAAAGCCAGGCTGGCTGCTTCCACAAATTCCTGAATAATTACCGCACCCAGGATGGCTAACGTCATGAGAAAATCCATATTAAAGCGCAGATTGAGCACCGAAGCCAGTCCCTGACGGCTGAAGAAAAAGGCCCCCCAGAATATGGCTATTAAATAAAGTATTGAGGAAAGGTAAATCCGGTAAGACAAAAATTTAATTAAAAGAATGTCACCCGTGAAAAAATGAATCAATAAACCGGTTGCCAGAAACAAGCCCGAAATCAGGGTGAAAACAAATTCAGGCTCTTTCCAGAACGCTTTTTCTTCGGGATGTTGAAAAGTATCGTGTTTAACTTCATAACCTATGCGTTCGACACTACGAATAAGCTCTTCGGTTTGAACTTTATGAGGATCATATTTTATGGTCACCTTACCAGCGGAAAAATTAGCTTTTACATCCAGGACCCCGCCCATTTTGGCCACGGTTTTTTCAATAGTAACGGCACAATCCACACAGTGGAATTTTTGCAATTTCAGTTCTTCGGTTTTAACCTGTGCTTGATTCATCATTGTATTTAAAGCAATAAAATTTTTTTA
>CAZMEG010000130.1:0-8099 GCA_964565205.1 uncultured Cytophagia bacterium | reverse complement strand
GCGGTATTAATCACAGTATATAGACCAGATCCTAAACGATGGATTGATTACAAAATAAGAAAGAAGAAATAATGAAACCTTTTGATAAATGCCCTGTTTGTGGTAACGAACTTGTTGAAAAAGAGGTCGAGAAAATTTTGCGTGGTGGCAAGCATACTGCCGTCATCAGTGTACGAGCATCAGTTTGCTTACACTGTGGGGAACATTTATATTCTGAAGAACAGGTCCGTCTCTTTGAACAAATTCGAAATAAGCTTGCTAAAGATGAGACTCAAGAGTATAAGCAGATAGGAAAATCTTATCACATACCTTTAAGCTAATTCTATATTCTCTCAGGGGATAACCTGAACAGTAAATAAAATAAAAACGGCATTCTATCCTTCGAAAACCTCGCGCAACTCACGCGTCCATTATAAATTTAGAAGACAAATCGACGTATCTTGCCATTCTCCTGGATGCTGAGCAGAGTCGCAGCATCTCTCGACTTCACTCGGGAGGTGGTGATTAACTTTTTTGGACAGTGAGGTAAACCCTCAAGGTCCCGAGACCTTGAGGAATCCTGCCACAGGTTTTGAAAACCTGGCAGGATTTGCAAGTCAAAATTCAAAAAATCTAGTCCGAAAGTATCCTCGCCTCGGACTAACATGTTGCAAAGAACTCGGCGAGACGCCTTCGCACTAGACTCTTTCGATAGTCTTTTCAGCTCTTGAACTTACCTACTAAATCCCAAACATTAAATCGCTACTTATTCCTTCTAAATTCATCGAGTTTTGGGAAGCCCTGGTAATTCTGAGGCAACGACTACTTTTACAAATAAACCGGGTAATATTTTTGTGAGTCAATCCGCACGACGCAGGCAGCCTTTTTTGTCTTGACAATGTTTAATTATTTTAATATATTGCTTTACCTTTTGAAAAATGGAAAGTTGTGAAGGGTGTTTAAAAGGCGTTTTTGGTAATTCGCCTTTTTATTTTGGAGGTTTTGAGCTTGCCCGTTGATACTTTAAAAATTAAAAACATGATCTTCCATGCTTACCACGGAGTCTGGGATGAAGAGCGTGAGATCGGTCAAAAATTTGAAGTCGATGTGGAATTAAAACTGGACCTGACTCAGGCCACTCAAACCGATCGACTAAAAGATACGGTGGATTTGGCCGCTGTTTATGATCTGGTAGAAGATGAAATACTCCATGGTAAATTTCGTCTTTTGGAGACCATGGCAGAAAAGATCGCTCGAGCTATTTTAAACAAATTTAAAGTTATGGAAGTTCTAATTCGTGTGCGTAAACCCCACGCACCCATTCGTGGGATTCAGGAGGGTATCGAGGTTGAGATAGTAAGAAAAAAATATCCTGAATAATACAAATAATGCAAGATAATTACCATGTCGGCTCACAAACATATTTTTTTGGGACTTGGGAGTAATGTAGGGGACCGATTGAATAACTTGCGCGAAGCCATCCAGAGAATTTCTTCTCTGCCCAATACCCATATTATAAAAATGTCTTCTATTTACGAGACCGAACCGGTGGGTTTTAAAGATCAGGGCCTGTTTTATAATATGGCTCTGGAAATCTCCACCAAATTATCTCCTGAAGAGCTGCTGGATGCGTTGAAAGAAATCGAAAAAAGGATGGGACGCATTCCCACCGTGCGCTGGGGTCCCAGAATTATTGACATCGATATTTTGTACTGGGATCAGGAAGTGATGGAAACTCCCAGGTTAAAGATTCCACATGCCGAAATTGAAAATCGTCGATTTGTTCTGGAGACTCTAAACGAGATCGCCCCTGATTTCAAGGCACCACCACGCTGGCTGGAAATTCACTCGCTTCTTGAACAGGTCAAAGATAAAAGCTGGGTACAAATTTTGTTACCTAAAGAAAATTTTAATTTTATTCATTAGCACGAGGTATTGATTGCAGCTCCAGTACATAGCCATCGAAGGTGTTATTGGTGTGGGCAAAACCAGTTTAGCCCAGAGATTGGCTGAACGTTTTGGGGGCAAGCTGCTTCTTGAAAAACATGAGGAGAATCCATTTCTCAAAGATTTTTATCGTGATCCCAGGCAATTCGCTTTTCCTACCCAGTTGTTTTTTCTGCTGAGCCGTTACCGTCAACAACAGGAAATTCCACAGAGAGAGATTTTTCACTCTTTGCTGGTCTCAGATTATATTTTTGCCAAAGATCGTATTTTCGCCTCCATAAATCTGGAAGATCGGGAACTTTTTATTTATGATCGGGTAGCTACTTTATTAGAAAAAAATATTCCAAAACCAGATCTTGTTATTTATTTGCAATCAAACACTGAGCGATTGATGAAAAATATCCGCCAAAGAAATCGTCCCTATGAGAAAAACATCACCACAGATTACATTAAAGCTTTAATTGAAGCTTATAATCATTTTTTTTTGAACTACACCGAAACGCCTTTGCTGATTATCAATTCCGCCGAAATTGACTTTGTGTACAATGAAGAAGATTTTGAAGAATTAGTGGAAGTGATTCAACAACCCATTTCAGGAACAAAATTTTATTCACCTTTAAAAAAATAGGTTTAAAATGTGGCGACTCATATTTTATGCCATTATCATTTACTTTGCCTACAAGTTCCTGGCAAAATATTTAAATCAAGGTCATAAAAAGGTAGAAGTAAAAGGACCCCAAAAGAAGTCGGATTTAGATTTGAGTAAAGAAGACGTTGAAGATGCAGACTTCGAGGAATTGGATCCTTGATGTCGTGGAGGAATTTTCACGTCGACAACGGCACCCAATATTGATAATTGAAAATTTAAATAATTGATTGCCCATATGAAAACATGTCCATAGTGTGGAATGAAAACCTATTTACGGATTTTAAGCTACTTACGTAATCACCTGCCGTTTTTAATTGCCTCTTTGATGTGTATTACCCTCTTTACCATTTTGAGCAGTATCACGCTTATTTCAGTCATGCCGTTTTTACAGGTAATTTTTTATACTAATGTGAATACAGTGAAATTTGAACAACCAGCCCGTGTGGATTTTGAAGTTGAACAAATCCCAACTGTCGTGGGTTCTCTGGCAGGAAAGCAACAAAATTTAAAACAAAAATTCATGCATTTTTTTATCGGTTCCAACCCCCGGAAAGCTTTGCTGCGAATTTGTTTGATTATTATTGTACTTTTTCTTCTCAAAGGAATTGCAGGGTATTTGCAGGTTTATTTTATGGCGCGTGTGGAGCAAAACCTCATCATGGATATCCGAAATGAAGTATACCATCGGCTCAGTCAGCAGTCGCTCGGATTTTTTAATCAAATGCGGGCCGGACATTTAATCTCCCGAATAACCAATGATGTGAATCTAATCAACAACGGCATTTCGGCCTCTTTTGTCACGTTAATTAAAAATCCTTTGTTGATCATTGCTTATCTAATCATCGCTTTTTACCTGAGCTGGCAACTTACGGTAGCCGCTCTGGTAGTACTTCCGGTATCGATGGCAATGATTGGTGCCATCGGTATCCGGTTACGCAAAGATAGTGCCCTCTCGCAGGATCGCATGGGTGAGATTGCCACGGTGGTTCAAGAAACGATAGCCGGTATTCGGGTGATCAAGGCTTTTAATATGGAGCCATTTGAGATAGCAAAATTTAAGGCACGTACGAAAGCGTATTTCCAGTCCCTTTTACTGCTCATTCGAAAACGTGCTTTAGCCTCGCCTCTCACTGAGTTTCTCGGAGCTCTGGTGGGTGTGGGTATCATCTGGTTTGGTGGGCAGCAGGTATTGCATGGACAAAATCTTCGTCCGGATGAGTTTATTACTTTTCTATTTGTCATTTTTGCCATGATGAATCCAGTGCGTGAGTTAAGCACTGTAAACAATCGGATTCAGGAAGCCGTTGCGGCCGGGGAACGGGTTTTTCGTTTAATGGATAGGGTTTCGGAAATAAAGAATCCACCCCATCCTGTTAAATTAAAAGAATTTAAAGAGAAGATCGAGTTCAAAAATGTGTATTTCAAATATGAAGCGGACAGGCCCTGGGCGTTGCAGAATGTAAATTTACAGATTCACAGGGGGGAAATTCTTGCCATCGTAGGTCCCAGTGGCGCTGGTAAATCAACTCTGGTCGATTTAATTCCAAGATTTTATGATCCCACTTTTGGCTCTATTTTTATTGATGGGGTTAATTTGCGTGATCTGGATTTAACTTCACTTCGAGAGTTGCTGGGGATTGTGACTCAAGAAACCATTCTATTTAATGACACGGTTTTCAATAATATTGCCTACGGCCGTACCGATGTGACCCTAAAAGAGGTCCAGAAGGCGGCTATTGTCGCCAATGCGCACGGTTTTATTTCCGAGTTACCCCAGGGATATGATACTTATGTGGGAGATCGCGGGCTAAAGTTATCGGGGGGACAACGCCAGCGTCTTGCCATTGCCCGCGCTGTGTTAAAGAATCCCCCCATTCTGATTCTTGATGAAGCCACCTCGTCCCTGGATAGCGAATCAGAGTTTCTTGTCCAGCAGGCTCTGGAAAGGTTAATGCATAATCGTACCGTTTTTGTCATTGCGCATCGCCTTTCCACAGTACTTTATGCTCATCGGGTTATTGTAATGGAAAGGGGGCAAATTGTCCAGCAGGGCACGCATGAGCAATTAATTCAACAGGATGGAATTTATCAGAAATTATACAGGATGCAATTTCGAGCATGAAAAAATATTTGCTTATTTTGTTTTTTGGTTTATTTTTAAATAATTTAATTTTTGCACAGGGGAATAATTCCAAAGATTCGGCACAATCACAATCTGACAGTGTTAAAATGTTTGTTAAATCACCAACCGGAGCTTTGTTGCGTTCCCTGGTCATTCCTGGTTGGGGACAATGGTATACGGGTCATAAGATTAAAGCGGGACTGGCTTTAGTTGCCGAAGGTACTACCGTGGCCATTGCTTTGTACTTAAACAGAAAAGCCCATGACAGCCCGCCCGGTTCTACTCAGCGGGAATATTATATCGATCGTCGCAATTTAACCTTCTGGATTCTTGGGGGAATTACACTGCTGAGCATGCTGGATGCTTATATCGATGCTTATCTTTACGATTTCGATACGGGGCCGGACCTGGCCATGCGTATCGGGGTGCTACGCGAAAAAACAAGAAGTGACCCCAGGCTTGGCATCTCTTTTCGAGCAAAATTTTAAGCTACACCTGAGAAAAAGCATTGAACTAAAGAGAGGGAGGATTTAGATGAATGCTAACGAGCGTGGTTTATGGTCTTCCAGAATTGGTTTCATATTAGCCAGTGCTGGTTCTGCTATTGGATTGGGAAATATCTGGCGTTTTCCCACAATTACCGGACAAAATGGTGGGGCTGCTTTTGTTTTTATTTATGTAGCCAGTGTGGTATTGATTTGCCTGGCCGTGATGATAGCAGAATTTACCCTTGGTAGACATACCCAGCGCAATCCCGTGGGAGTATTTAAAACCCTGGCCCCCGGTAGCGGCTGGAAATATCTGGGCATTCTGGGCGTCATTACCGGTTGGGGTATTTCATCTTTTTACAGTGTCGTGGCCGGCTGGACTTTGGGCTATATTTTCAAAACGGCCGCGGGTTCCTTTTCTCAGGCAAACCCGGAGCAGGTAACCAAAATCTTTTTAGGCTTTGTTGGAAACCCGGTCATAACGATCGGATTACATGCCGCTTTTATGTTACTCACCATGTTAATTTTATTTGGTGGGGTGAAAGCCGGGATTGAACGCTGGTCCAAGATTTTAATGCCTTTGTTGCTATTTATTCTGATCCTGCTTGTGGTACGTTCCATCACCTTGCCCGGATCGGAAAAAGGCCTAACTTTTTATCTTAAACCCAAATGGGATGAGCTAAGCGGACGCAGTATTGTGGCGGCCATGGGTCAGGCCTTTTTTTCATTGAGTCTCGGTATGGGTACCATGATAACTTACGGGAGTTATTTATCCAAAAAGGAAAACATCGTCAGTGCGGCCGGTTGGGTCTGCTTTTTAGATACTACCATAGCTCTGTTAGCAGGACTGGCCATCTTCCCGGCGCTATTTTCCGTTGGTCTGGAACCTACCATGGGCGCTGGTCTGATTTTCGTTGTTTTGCCGAACATTTTTAATAAGATTCTCTTTGGCAATCTTTTTGGCACCGGTTTTTTTATTCTCCTCGCCATCGCTGCCATTACTTCGCTCATCTCTATTGTGGAAGTACCTGCCGCCTATTTTATCGACGAACACAAATGGACCCGACGTAAAGCTGTGCTTGTTTCTGGAATCGGCGCTTTTATCGCCGGCATTCCGGCGGCTTTAAGTACAGGTGCGATAGACTGGCTTTCTAACCTCCTGCAAATTGAAAATAGAAACTACGGATTTTTAGATTTAATGAATTTGCTTTTTGGTCAATATTCACTTATCATCGGATCGCTGGGCGTGGCAATTTTTGTGGGCTGGAAATGGGGTACAGCCAACGCCAGTCGCGAGATCGCTGAAGGGAATCCGGGCTTTAAGTATCAGAAAATTTTTGCCTTTTTTATTCGTTTCTTCTGCCCTATAGCGATTGCCTTTTTATTGATTTATCTTTTATTTAATCCGAATGAATTCGCCTGATGACTTCGCAATTCTATGGCTGTAACCAATAATTATTCAGGCAACTCTTTAGTTACGGTGAGGCACCCGCTACCTTGTCCCCAAGTTCCACGTGGGAAGAAGGTTTTCCTCACCGAATCGAAGCTAAATTAATAGATTATGTAGTACTCAATTCCTTGCGTTTTTACAAATTTATCTTATATTTAAATCTTTGAGGAATGGATGAATGAAATTACAAATATCAGGTTTGCTTTTGATTCTACTCTTTAGCTGGGGAAAGGTCGTCGGGCAAGAAATGAAAGGGGAAAATCACAGGACAAATGTTGCTCTAAAGCAAGAAGAAAAGAAAAAAGATCCCTGGTTCGGGAGGGACAAATGGCAGCATTTTTTTGCCAGTGCTACATTAACGACGCTGGGATTTTTTATCATGCGGGAACCGCTGGACCATTCAGAAAATACATCCCTTTATGCAGGTGGAGGTTTTGCCTTTTCTCTGGGGCTTGGGAAAGAACTGTATGACTGGCGCAGTAAAAAAGGTCAGCCAAGTTATCGTGACCTGATTGCTGATATTTTCGGCATTGGAATTATGGTGTTAGTTTTTAAAGTGGCGTGAGTTGCGATTGCGTTACGATAAATTAACCTGTTGAATAATAAATAATCGAGTGTTGAGTTAGAGTGAATTTGGACGACAAACCACATTCTAATTGTGCAGTTGTTGGGGTTTACGGGCATGCCGATGCTTCCCTTTATACTTATCAGTGTTTGTATGCTCTACAACACCGGGGTCAGGAAAGCAGTGGCATCGTTTCAAGTGATGGAAAACATGTGTATCGGCACGTGGGTATGGGACTGGTCAACGAGGTTTTTTCTGATTACAAAATTTTTAAAACTTTACGCGGTCACCTTGCCATCGGGCACAATCGCTATTCCACCACGGGTTCCACTTTGTTGAATAATGCTCAGCCATTTATGGTGAATTTCAAGGAAGGACCGGTGGCCATTTCCCACAACGGTAATTTTGTTAATTCTAAATCCATTCGCAATCAACTGGTGGAAGAGGGAGCCCTGTTTCAAACTACCACGGATACCGAAGTGGTGTTACATCTCATGGCCCGGTCCAGGGCTACAACGCTTGTGGAGAAGATTCAGGAGGCCTGTGATCAGGTGAAAGGGGCGTATTCCATGGTGCTCCTGACTCGAGACAAAATTGTGGGGGTTAGGGATCCGCGAGGCTGGCGACCGCTCTGTCTTGGCAAAAAGGACGAGGTTTATTTTATCGTCTCGGAAAGCTGTGCCCTGGACCTGGTGGGGGCGGAGTATATTCGTGAGGTTGAACCGGGTGAAATCCTGGTTATTGGTGAAAATGGTCTGGAGACGGCCTGGCTTCGTGAAAAAGCCCCCCGGTGTGCCTGCATTTTTGAATATGTTTATTTTTCCCGACCCGATAGCAAAGTCTTCAATGAAAATGTGGATCGAGCCAGACGCAAGCTTGGTAAAAATTTAGCCCTGGAA
>CAZMEG010000129.1:0-8133 GCA_964565205.1 uncultured Cytophagia bacterium | reverse complement strand
ACCTCGACCCATCCCTACATACTGTGAGCCCTGACCGGGAAACATGAAAACTACATCTTGCTTTCTAGCTTCATTAAATGTCGTTGAGACAATTTTGGGATCATTAGTTTGTAAAGCCTGTACAACTTCATTAATATTTTGACAAACCAGCATACGGCGATGACTAAAACATCTTCGACCAATTTGTAAAGTATAAGCTACATCAGCCAGATTCTTTTCGGGTTGATTTTGTAGCTCTTTAACCAGATTAGTCGTAATCGTTTCCAGAGCTGATTTCGTTCTGGCAGATAGCAGTATTAACTGGTAAGGTCTAGATTCTCCAGATTTTGGAATAACTGGTGCTTCTTCAAGAATCACATGAGCATTGGTGCCTCCCATGCCAAAAGCACTTACCCCAGCACGACGGGGAAGTTTATCTGTTTTCCAGGGTAATAACTCAGTATTGACAAAAAAGGGAGAATTTTCTAATTCAATTTTAGGATTGGGTTTGTCAAAATGTAAAGTCGGTGGAATCTCTTTATGATAAAGCGCTAACACGGTTTTAATAAAACCCGCTACCCCGGCGGCTGCATTAGTATGCCCCACATTCGTCTTGACGGCTCCAAGCGCACAATATCCTTTCTCTTTAGTACCAGCACGGAACGCCTGGGTTAAGGCCGCAACCTCAATAGGATCCCCTAAAGCTGTAGCAGTTCCATGGGTCTCTACAAAAGTAATGGTGTCAGGTTGCACATCAGCTATTGCCAGGGCTTCAGCTATGACTCTTGCCTGACCTTCTACACTGGGTGCAGTAAATCCGACTTTTAAAGAGCCATCATTGTTTACAGCAGAACCTTTAACAACAGCATAAATCTGATCGCCATCATTTAAAGCGTCTGCCAATCTTTTTAAAACCACAATACCAACCCCATTACCCCCTACCATACCAGTTGCCCTGGCATCAAAAGTGCGGCAATGTCCATCGGCTGAATAAATCCCTTCTTCTTGATATAGATAACCCTGTTTTTTTAATTCAGTGATAGAAACTCCACCTGCGAGGGCTATATCACACTCCCCATTTAATAAACTTTGACAGGCAAGGTGAATAGCCACTAATGAAGTGGAACAAGCGGTCTGAATATTAATACTTGGTCCACGAAGGTTCAATTTATAGGAAACATTGGTTGGTAAAAAATCTTTATCATTGGTCAAAGTGAGTTGAATTCCTTCCGTCGATTCTATGACCTCCTGGTTAGAAAGTAAATTGTTTATAAAATAATAATTCTTACCGGAACCACAAAATACCCCGATTAAACCCTGATATTTTTCCGAATCATAGCCTGCTCGTTCGAGAGCTTCCCAGGCCACCTCAAGAAATACTCTATGCTGGGGATCCATAAGTTCGGCTTCGCGGGGGGTGTAACCAAAGAAAGAAGCATCAAATAAGTCGATATTTTCAAGAATTGAATTCGCTTTAACATAATTTGGGTCAGAAAGCAAAGATGGGTCCACACCGGATTCCAGTAATTCTTCATCAGAAAAAAAAGAAATAGATTCAACCCCTTCACGCAGGTTATGCCAGAATTGTTCCAGATTCCTGGCCCCGGGATATCGACAGGCCATACTTATAACAGCTATTTCATGAAAATATTTATCCGTGGTTTCCTGATTCATACTTCATCCTCATTTGTTTGAGTTTCCTTGGCTTTTTTCCGTACATGTTTTCTTCGTTGCATCAATTCTCGACGAATATTTGCTCGATCCTGACTTTGTTGGAAGACCGTGGATACATTTTCTCCATTACTGAGGAAATCAGCCAGAGAACTTACCGTAGGGTATTTAAACATATCAATCATAGATATTTTTGTATTAAAAATATACTGCAATTTACTGTGTACCTGGGTTAAAAGTAATGAATGACCCCCAAGATCAAAAAAATTATCATTAAGACCTACCCTATCTACCTGAAATACTTCTTTCCACACCTCAGCAATAATTCTTTCCAGTTCAGTTCTTGGAGCTATGTAGGCCTCTTTAAGGGCGGGACGAACTCCTTCAGGTACAGGCAGAGATTTGCGATCTACTTTCCCGTTGGGCGTTAAAGGGAATTTCTCCAGGAAAACATAAGCGGATGGTATCATGTATTCCGGTAGTTTATCTTTTAAAAAGTTACGCAATACGTTGATGGTACATTTTTCCCCCTTTTTAAATACAATATAAGCAACTAAACGTTTTTCGCCGCGCTGATCTTCACGAAGAAGAACAACATTTTCAGAAATAGCCGGGTGCTGTCTGAGGACACTTTCAATTTCAGTTAATTCAATGCGGAATCCTCGCAATTTAACCTGATGATCAACACGACCTATGAATTCCAAATTGCCATCTGAACGCCAGCGCACTAAATCACCTGTTCTATATAACCGTGAGCCGGGAATTTTACCAAATGGATGAGGTAAAAATTTTTCTGCCGTCAATGCAGGTTGATTTAAATAATTTCTTGCCAAACCATCCCCACCTACATATAATTCACCAACTACCCCAACAGGCACCGGGTTTAATTTTTGATCTAATACATATATTTCTGAATTAGCAATGGCCCGACCAATAGGCACAGTCCTTTTGCAATCGGGTACTTCTTTAACCTCATACCAGGTCGAAAACGTGGTATTTTCGGTGGGTCCATAAACATGGAGCAATCTTTCTGGTGGATTTTCTTGTTTCACCTGGGCTACCCTTTGCGTATCAACGGCTTCTCCACCAAAAAGTAAGTGATGCAGCGAGCCAAAAGCATCTGGAACCATCTTGGCCATTTCATTAAATAATGCAGTGGTTAAAAATAAGGTGGTAATCTTATATTTGTGAAGATTACTGGCAAATTCACGGGGAGAAAGCACAATATCTCTACCCATTCCAACAAGCGTGGCACCATTTAACAGGGCTCCCCAGATTTCAAATGTTACAGCATCAAAGGAAGCATTGGAGGCTTGAGCAATCCTGTCCGAAGACTTCAAATTTATATAATCTGTATTACACACCAACCTGACTACAGCCTTATGGGGAACACAGATTCCTTTTGGATGACCTGTAGAACCGGAGGTATACATTACATAAGCAAGATTGTTTGGGGTTACCTGATTAACAGGATTTTCTGTACTTTCCTGCTCTATTTGTTTCCATTCTGTGTCAAGACAAATTATTTTTGCCCGACCTACAGGTAATTTTTCAATGAGTGACTGTTGGCTTATAATGATGGATGCGCCGGTATCTTTTAGCATATAAATATTGCGCTCAGCAGGGTAAGTGGGATCAAGCGGAACGTAGGCTCCCCCAGCTTTCAATATGCCAAGAATTGCCACTACCATATCTACCGAAGGTTCCATGGATATGGCGACAAAATCTTCTGGCTTTATTTTCATTTTTTGTAAATAGTTTCCCAACCTGTTCGCACGTTGATCGAGCTCTCTGTAAGTTAGTTGTTCATCCCCATAAATTATTGCTATGGAGTCAGGATGTTTATTAACTTGTTCTCTAAATAATTCATGAATACATTTTTCGGCCGGGTAGTCTGTACGGGTCTCGTTCCATCCCTGAATTATATTTTTAACCTCAGAAGGTGACATGATTTTCAAACTGGATAGGTTCTGATCAGGATTGGCTAAAATACTTTCCAGCAGATTATGAAAATGATTCAACATTCGATCGATAGTAGCTTTTTCAAATAAATCAGTATTGTATTCAAATGCTGCGACCAGGCCCTCACTAGTTTCTTCAACGATTAAGGCAAGGTCCGTCTTAGTGGCGCCGTTGTGAATCTCGGCGCTACTCATGGGTAAACCCGGCGACATGCCATATAACTTTAGTGTCGGAACAGGAGAATTTTGTAATGTGAACATTACCTGGAACAACGGGGTGTAACTTATATCTCGTTCCGGACTAAGTTCTTCAATAAGTTTTTCGAAAGGCAGATCCTGATGAGAATAGGCAGCCAGCGCCATTTCTCGAACACGACCCAGAAGCTCTCGAAAACCGGGGTCTTCCGAGAGATCCACTCTTAATGCAAGCGTATTGACAAAAAAACCAATTAAATCTTCTGTTTCAGCCCAATTACGACCGGCAACCGGGGAACCGATTATGATATCCTCCTGACCTGTATAACGATAGAGTAATGTGGCATAAGCCGCCAGAAGAGTCATAAATAAGGTAGTATTTTCTTTTTGACTTAGATTTCGTAAACCATTCATCAATGATTTAGGTAATATATGAGATTGCCAGGCACCATTAAAGGTCTGGACAGCGGGGCGAGGATAATCCGTCGGCAACTGCAATATCGGTACTTCACCTCCCAATTGCTCCTTCCAGTATTCGAGTTCTTTTTCAAGGACTTCTCCACGAAACCATTGACGCTGCCAGGAAGCAAAATCGGCATATTGAATGGATAACTCTGGAAGAGGTGACTTCTGTCCCTTCAGGTAAGCTTCATAAAGTACCTCCAATTCCTTGAAAAGAATTGTCAGCGACCAAACTTCTGAAATGATATGATGCATGGTTATAAGGAAAATATAATCTTCATCATGAATGTGAAAAATCGTAGCGCGGAGCAACGGTCCTTTTGCCAGATCAAATGGTTTTTGTGCTTCAATATTGGCTAACTTTAACGCCTGGGCTTCCCTTTCTGCTTCATTCATCTTTAATAAATCTATTACTGAAACTTTTAAAGTCAGTTTTGGATTGATAATTTGCACGGGGCCTTTTTCTGTTCTTACAAAAGTGGTGCGTAGAATTTCATGGCGTCTTACAATTTCGTTCAGGCTCTTTTCAAGAATTTCGATATTGAGTTGGCCATGTAGACGAACTCCGGCTGGGATATTGTATACCGGACTTTCTGGTACTAATTGATGAAGAAACCAGAGCCGTTCCTGCGCGAATGATAAGGGAGCCCGGTCAGAATCTTTTCTTTTTGTAATTGTCGACTTTGAGGGGGAGTTTAAACCCTCAGCTTTCAGCAGAGTTTCCAGAAGTTGTCTCTTTTTTTCGGAAAGTTCAAGATTTTGTTTCTTTGTCATTTAGTCATCTCCTGAAAGAAATAAATCATTACTTAAGTTTTAAATTGTATAAATGCAAAACCGGGTGTATCCAGTTCTTCAGTAAATACTTGGATTTAACTCGCAGGTGTCGAAATTTCCTGTGGAGTTTTATTTTATTAAATAGGCTTATTCCTGCGAATTGCGGAAGATCTAAATCTGCTATGCCAATTTCTTGTTCAATTACTGTGGCAATGGGTAACAGGGGGCCAGAGGTGTGAAATACAACTGCATTTTTATAAGGCTCTTTTCTCCAGCCGAAAACATGTTCATTTTTGTTTAACAAATGATAAGAAAGACCCGCTGCCCCCACAGCCAGGGAAAGAGCCAGTTGCTCGGCAAATCTTGGGGAGTCTAAATGCATCAGTTCTCCTGAAAGATTCCTTCGTATGAATTCCAGCCAGAGGTCCCCGATGCGCCGATGTGCCCCATTCTGGAAAATAATCAACCCACTGTTAAAATAGGGTGTTGCTTTTGCATGAATACGCTGTAAGGTTTTCAGCCATAACTCATGATCCCAGTTTTCATTTTCAAACTGCCCGGCCACTCTTGCAATAAAATCGGCCTGAACGTCCTTGTAAAGGATATCTAAAGATTTTAGAATCATCGTGTCAGCATCTAAAAAGATAACCCGTTCGACTTCTCGCTGGCATAAATAAACTTTGTTACTCAAAAAATAACCATCAATGAGAGGTGGGACTTCCAGAACACAGATGCGCTCATCCTTAATCTTCCAGCTTCGAGGCCGTTTTCCTACACAGTAAATGACAATTCGATCAAAGGTAGTATCTGAGGCAAGCAGACTGCGTAAAGATGTGAACAGTGTATGCTGCCAGTCTGGACTGCAAACATAAACTATTTCAGTGGTTTGCTCAAGCCTCCGTGCGGTGACCTGCTGCGCTGATTTTTGTTCAGTGGACACTATTAACCTACACGTTCATAATCACGGGTGAAATGCAATAATTTGTTTGCAAAATCTGGATAGTTAGAAAATTTTTGTTCAACTTGCTGATTATAAAATTCAACAAATTCATCCGGGTGCTTATATCGGCTTTTCATCTCCCAGGCTTCCATAGAATTTCGGAGCCACTGTTTATCTGCCCCTATATTCAAAAATTTCGCCAGGTCAAGTAAGGTTTTTTCACCAAACTCATATTCAAAATAACAGAAAAATCTTTCCGGATTCTGTCTCTTTAGTTCAAGAAACCATTGAAATTCATCCAGAATAGATTCCATCACTTCGTACAAAACCTCCTGACGATTCTTCAATCGAAATACCTGATGAAGCTGTTTGGTGTTACCAAAAAATTTGAGATTTGAAACAGCACAGTCTAGAGGGTTTCGGATGGGCATGAGAAATCTAAGCGCTTGATTCTGGGTTAAAATAGCGTCTAAATCAACCTGGTGATCCCGAATAAAACTTGAGGTGGGCATCGATTCTTTCCAAAAAAGACAGTGTATGTTATCTTTTATCCTGCTATTACCGTAGAGCTTTCTGTATATTTCTGATAGCCGGTGCTGTGAACCAAATGCATGCGAATACAAAATAGAGCCACCATAAGGTCCTTCCCTACCCCCCTGTGAAATGTAAATGGCATATTTAACAAATCTGTCAAATTTATTTTGACTGTATTCCAGAAAGAAATTCAGTCTTTTATCATTAAATATTCTTCCACCGGCATGATTAAGAACCTGACAGTTGGGATGCAAGGCAACAATTGCGGCTGTTAAGGTGGTAAGATTCCTGTACGGCCCCAGAGTTAGACAAACCGTTCTGAGTTTTTCAATGGAAATCTTACTGGAACGTAGCAGTTCTATTTCTTTTTTAGCGGCCTCTTTAAAATTTGTGTGAAAGGTCCTGAATAATTTCATCATTTGCCTAATCCTGTTTTGAGAATGCCAGTTGATAGGTTAATGGAATGATATTAATTCCAGAATCGAAAGCGTAAGATATGCCACAAAGTGGCAAGACCATCTCGCCAGGTGATCTTCTTACCCTCCTCATAGGTACGACCAAAGTAAGAAATCGGCATCTGATATACCCGGCATTTGAGTTTTGCCACCTTCATGGTAAATTCGGCTTCAAAACCAAAACGATTTGACTTGAATTCAATCTGATCAAGTATTGAGCGGTGAAACACTTTGTAGCCTGTTTCCATATCATTGAGATTCAAATTAGAAAGCATGTTAGAAAATAAGGTCACACATTTGTTCCCTACATAATGCCAGAAATACAAAACACGCTGGGGACCGCCTAAAAAGCGGGACCCATAAACAACGTCTGCCTTATTCTCAACGATAGGTTCTATGAGTTTCAAATAATCCTGGGGATTATATTCCAGATCGGCGTCCTGAATTATGATTATCTGGCCGGTAGCATGAGCAAAAGCGGTACGTAAAGCTGCGCCTTTACCTCGATTTTTTTTATGAAAAAATATCTTCAAGGTTGGGTTTTCCTTTTTCATCTTCTCTAAAATTTCCCGCGTGCCATCGGTGGAGCCATCATCCACGATGATGATTTCTTTCTGCAATCCCATATCTACCCGACAAATTCTGAACACAACTTCACGAATTGTCTTCTTTTCACAATAAACCGGAATCACTACAGAAACTTTGTTAATTTCTCTGACTGAATCTCGTTCGATGGAATCATGGAGTGGATAATCTACAACTGAAATTTTATCCGTACTACTTTTTAACATGGTCCGAAAGTTGAACGCTTTTTATCGCTTGCAAATTAAATCGAATAGCCTTACACTCTAAAATGCTGCGATTGTGATATCTACAAAATATTCACAAAACACAATTTCCTGTCTCAACCAAATAATAGGCCCCTATGAGAGCATAAAGTATTAATAAGGAACCATCTACAATTAATTTTGCCGGCCGGGAAGTAATCCGTTCATATCCCTTTCCAAATAAAACCATGATTGAGAAAAAGGCCGGAAAAAGTAATCTCGCTTGAAAAAAAGACCAGGCATCATGTTTAAAGCCCCATAAAAGTATTAGTGTGAGGGTGGCAAAAAATATCAAAATCACAAACCATTGTTGTACTACCGGTTTAAATTCTGAT
>CAZMEG010000128.1:1685-8144 GCA_964565205.1 uncultured Cytophagia bacterium | reverse complement strand
GCTTGAGCTTTTTAGCAATGCGTGCCACGCCCAGCATGGCCTGCAAGGATAACTCACTTTCCGGAAATCGACGCAGTAAATAAAGAAAATCGTGCAAGGCCTGTTCTAATTTCCCAAGCGACTCCTGGCTCTGGGCTTCTAAATACAGAGACCAATCCTGAGTTTCATTTTCCAGTTGTGCGGAGAGTTCTCGATATCTTTTCAGGGCATCGAGGGTAAGCTCATAATTGCCCTGCTGAAAATAAATCTCTGCAATTTGTTTAAAAGCCTCAACCGTCCTTGAACTGTAATAATATTCTTTTTTAATCTGTTGTAGATATTTCAATGCCGTCTGCCAATCTCCTCGGTTTTTATACCAGCCGGCCAGTAAAAATAGACCCTGCAGGCGGTAAAAACTCCGGGGATTCTTCTCTACAAAATTTTTTAGATTTAAAACAGCCAGAGAATCCGCTCCCAATTTATATAATGCCCGGGCTTCACCAATTTGGGCCTTATCCCGAAAAGCACTGCCAGGAAATTCATGTAAAATTTGACGGTAATGGGCCAGGGCTTCCTGTATCGTTACACTATCCTGACCTGCATCGAGCAATCCATCAGCTAAATGAATTAAAATAAAATCCAGATATCGTGGATTGGCAATATATTGAACCCATTTCCCGTAAAGTTCCTGTAACAAGCTGATCTGTGAATCAGTTTGACGGTTTTGTGAGAGATTCAATTTAGCCAATAAATACAGGGCTTCTTCAGTAGTGTTACTTATTGCATCGGGATGATCTGCAAAATAAGATAGTGCCACCCGGGCACTATCAAAATAAGCAAGAGCCTGCTGAGGTTGATCGAATAAATTCGATTTCTCACCCAGACGATAATAGGCTTTACCAACAAGATAAAATAGCAAAGCCTTGGTTTTACTGTCAATATTTTGTGTTAAGGCTAATTTGAATTGCTTCAACGCATTATGAAAATCTTTTAACTCCAAATACAATTTCCCTAATTCCAATTCCCTTATCTGATGGTCCCGGTTGTCGGTTTGCCAGTGAGTAAAAAATTGAGCCATTTTCGATAAGTTGGCACTTTCATCAAGAACTACTGTATGTTCAATCCACGCTTTTCGCTGTTGAACTTCACGATAATCATCTCCGCCCGGGTAATTTTGCAGGTACTCTTTATATTCATTCAAAGCCAGTTTAAACTGGGAAAGCTTTTCATAACATCGGGCCAGACCAAATTGAGCTTCATCCACATAAGGACTCGTGCGATATTTTTCCAGAAACTCGTCATAGGCCCTTAACGCCCTGGTATGCTTCTGGAGATGCTTTTCTAATAGGCGAGCTTTTTCTAATTGCAATTTTTCTGCTTTAACGTCCGGAAATGAAATAGTGAACTGTTTGATTAAATTTAACGCCTCATCCAGAGACCCCTGATCAATCAACACCTTTAGATATTCAGAATAAACCTGTGCAATTAAGGACGTATCAGGCTTGGTTGCCTGGCGCATTTTTTTTATAATTTCACGATACTGTATGGCTGCCTTATTATACTGTTTTAATTTTGCAAGCATTCGGGCAAGACGATGCCGGGCCTTAAAATCCGGTTCACTATTTTTTGCCAAGGAATCCGCTTTTAAAAGGTAAGCAAGCGCCTCATCAAAATTCCCTTTTTCAGCTTGGATGGTACCCAGTTGAATGAAAGCTTTAAATATTAAATCAGAATCTTCATTATTTGTTAAACTTTTTTGAAACATTTCAAGCGATTTTTCCAGAAAACCCTGCATATAGGCCAGATTACCCAGCTTAAAGTAGGCTGCTGCGGCTAATTTATCATGGGGAAATTTCTCGACGAGTTGCTGAAAGTTGCTTTCAGCTTCCCTCCATTGTCCCAATCGCTCAAAAACTAACCCCCGGTACCAGTAAACACGAGGATCATCTATCCCTTCATTTAAAATATTCATGATGGCGTTAATTTCGCGCAAGGCATGAGAGTAAGACTTTTGCTCAAAATAAATTTTTACAATTTCAAAATGAGCTTCCAGGCGCTGCGGTACATCGGGATATGTGTGAATTAGCTCCAAAAAAGTACTGATGGCTCGGTCCTTTTCCCCCTTAAGATAAAAAGATTTCCCGGCTTCAAAAAGTGCCAGTGGAGCAAGGCCATCTTCAGGATGTAAGGTGGCTACCCGTTTAAACAGGGCGGCTGCATCTAAATAATGTTTTAAATTGAGCTGACAGCGAGCCAGTTGATATCGGACTCTGGGCAGGAGCTCGGAATTTGGGAATCGAATTTCTAAATCTCGATAGGTATCGAAGGCTTTTAAAAATTGTTTTGCGGCAAAATAGGCGCTACCACTTAGAAATAAGGCTTCCGGAGCTTTAGGATGAGTTGGATATTTTTCCACAAAATGTTGAAATTCCTGAGCCGCAAGAGTGAACAATCCGTCATCATATAATTTTTGCGCAAAGGTAAATTCACGTTCAGCCAGAGACGATTCTTGAGACTGGGCAAAAACATGAGCTGACCAGAAAAAAATTAAAAACCATAAGAGGCCCCCTCGATAGAACAACTTTTTATTTCTGTAATAATTCCAGATTCGCATACTTTACCACCAGACGTTTTTCTCCATATTCTGAGAAAATTACTGTGATCTTCATATTTTCGCCCCGACCATCTACGTCGACAATTTTACCTTCGCCAAAGGCTTGATGTTTTACCCACTTACCTACTGAGAGTTCCATATTTTCCTGCGTAAAGTCTTCGTCAGGTAGAACCGTTTCTTCAGGTTCACTTACAGAATACCAGCGACCAACTTTTCTGATTTCAATAAATTGCTGATCAATCTCTTGGAGAAACCTTGAGGGTTGATTTTGATAACTGTCGCCATAGCGTGTTCGGTAATGGGCCCATGAAAGAAAAAGCTTTTCTTTAGCCCGGGTGGCTCCTACATAAAATAGACGACGCTCCTCTTCTAATTCATCCTTATCCTCAAAACTTTTAGAAAGTGGAAAGAGTCCTTCTTCCAGTCCGGTAATGAAGACCACCGGGAATTCAAGCCCCTTGGCACTGTGCAGGGTCATCAGGGTTACAGCATTGGCTTTATCGTCCCAGGTATCGATATCAGTAATAAGCGAGACTTCTTCCAGAAATTCTTCTAACGTAGTGCCTTTACCCAATCGGACAAACTGATCGATGGCTGAAATCAATTCCCGTACGTTTTCGGCCCGGGCATAAGATTCTTCGGTGGCCTCCTGTTTAAAAAGACGTAAAATACCAATCTCATCTACTAAAGCACTGGCCACCTCCGCCGGTGATAATTGAGATTTCAATGAGGCATATTTGTGAATTAAGTTACAAAAGTCGGCGATATTACTTCGAATTCTGGGACTAATGGAAGCAATCTCTTCAACCCTTTCGGCAGCATCCATTAACGAAATACCGTGCTCACGAGCAAATGCTTCAAGCTTAGCTATAGAGGCCTCCCCAATTCCACGCAATGGATAATTAATCACTCGTTTAAAACTGATAACATCTTTAGGATTGCATACCAGACGTAAATATGCCAGTACATCCTTAATCTCTTTGCGTTCATAGAATCTTAAACCGCCAACCACAACATAAGGTATGCTTGCCAGACGCAGCGCTTCTTCTAAAACGCGAGATTGAGCGTTGGTTCTATATAAAATGGCAAAATCATTAAAATTTCTTCCGTATTTGAGTAATTCTTCTTTAATGCATTCTACAATCGTATGGGCTTCATTATTATGCGTGTCTGCTTCCAAAATAGTTACTTTCTCACCAGGTTCCTTCTGGGTCCATAATTTTTTTTCTCGACGCATGGCGTTATTTTGTACAACGGAATGAGCTGCATTTAAAATATTTTGTGTGGAACGATAATTTTGATCAAGATGGAAAATCTTACAGTCTGGGAAATCCTTTTCAAATTCCAGAATATTTCGAATATCTGCGCCTCGCCACCGATAAATGGATTGATCATCATCTCCCACCACGCAAATGTTACGATAACGTGCCGAAAGCATTTTTAACAGAAGATATTGTGTCCGATTTGTATCTTGATATTCGTCCACGTGAATGTAACGAAAGCGTTCCTGGTAATTTTCCAGAATCAGGGGAAATTCTTTGAAAAGCAAAATCGGATAGATTAGCAGATCGTCGAAATCCATAGTATTGTGTTCTTTTAAACGCTTTTGATATTCAGTATAAATGGTAGCAACCACATCTTCAAAATAGTCATGGGCGTTAGCACTAAATTCTTTGGGACTTATAAAATGATTCTTGGCGCCACTGATTCGGGTAAGCACAACTTCAGGTGCGTATTCCTTGGTAGAAATATGAAGGTCGTTCATTATGGAGCGAATAAAGCTTTTTTGATCTTCTCGATCAAAGATAATGAAATTGCGATTGAATCCGAGGCGCTCACATTCAACGCGTAAAATGCGAGCACAAATTGAGTGAAAGGTACCAATCCAGACTTCGTTCCCCAACCCTTTGGATAATTTTAACAAACGGTCTTTCATTTCACCGGCAGCTTTATTGGTAAAAGTAACCGCCAGAATATGCCAGGGTTTTACCTTTTTATATAAAACCAGATAGGCCACCCGGTGAGTTAAAACACGGGTCTTACCGCTACCGGCACCTGCTAAAATCAAAACCGGCCCATCGGTACATAAAACCGCTTCCTTTTGATTCGGATTCAGCGAATCCAACAAATAGCTTGCTTTACTGTCAAATTTTTCTCTCATTCTGCCTTGCTCGTTTCTTGCGTTCAACCTCTTTACGATATCGATCAAAAGCGGCTTTTGCTCGCAAATGTTCATTTAATGTTGTACTGAATACATGGCTGCCATCGCCCCGGGCGACAAAATACAAATAATTTACCCGTGCCGGATATAATGCTGCTTTTATGGATGCAATACCCGGATTATTAATAGGTCCCGGAGGCAGCCCTGTGTACTTGTATGTATTATAAGGTGAATCGATTTCAAGGTCCTTATTTAACAGGCGACGAGGTCCATCAGGAATTATATATTGAATGGTAGGATCGGCCTGCAAAAGCATACCTTTCTTTAAACGATTATGGTAAACAGCCGAAATGAGTGTGCGCTCGCTATCCACCATGGCCTCGCCTTCAATAATCGAGGCCAATGTCACAACTTCTAAGATCGACCACCCCATTTGTTTAGCACGAGCTTTTAGCGTATCATTAAATTGTTTTTTAAATTCATTTACCAGTACAGGAATGATTTCTTCGCTTTTCATGCCCCAGTAAAACCCATAGGTGTCGGGATAAAGAAACCCTTCCAGACTTGTAGCCGGTAAGCCAAGTTTTCGCGCATAGGAACTATCGAACACCAGTTGCATGAAACGGGTGGAATCGATCTCTAATTTTTTTCTCAAGAGCGAGGCAATCTGACGGGCAGTCTTGCCTTCTGGAATGGTTACCCACTCCATGGCAACTTTACCTTCCACCAGCATTTTTAAAAGACGATAACTGGAAACTCCCCCGTAAATGTGATACTTGCCAGCTTTTATTCTATTTTGTCCTCCCAGTAATTTAGCGGTCAATTTAAATTTAAATGGATGATTAAGAAGTTTTTGTTCATTCATCTGTTGAATAAGTTTATTAAAAGAAGTACCGGTTCTGATTTTCAACACATGCAGCTCTTTTTTTGAACCCGTAGTTACCGGCGAAAAAATTAACCAGGCAGCTAAAGCTGAAACAATCACCAAAACAACAAATATGAGTGCGGAAATTTTAGCAATGGAACCCCTCATCCCTCATGCAGAAGCATTTCTGAAATAATCTTCGAGTATTTTTCTATGGTCGAAAACCAGATTTTCAGGCAATGTTTGCCTGGTAAATACTCGGGCATTTTGAGCATCATCTCCGGCCTGCAACTCACCTTCCCCCCTGGCGATGAATACTACGCTAATGGTATGCCCCCGGGGGTCCCGCTGAGGATCTGAATAGACTCCAAGAAGCCGGGTTAATTTAACATCAAGCGAAGTCTCTTCTTTAGCTTCTCGTATGGCGGCGGCTTCTACGGTTTCACCATAATCCACAAAACCTCCGGGAATCGCCCAGCCAACAGGTGGATTTTTACGCTCAATAAGAACGATGCCGGTTTCTTTATTGAACGGTACTTCAATGATGATGTCCACCGTAATAGATGGCTTTTTTAGCACTTCCAACGGTTGTCCACAATTTGGACAGACAATTTTTTCATACACAGCCATATCCATATTAACGAAACATTAGAAAAATATTGTAGAAAGAATGACTGTAAGCTGTAATTCCGTAGCCTCGAAAAATAAATAGAACGGCAAATATTACGCCAGCCATAAAGCGAAATAAAAACGCATGCCAGGTAAAGGATTCTCCAAATAAACTTAAATGGTGCATAAATGAGAACACCATAGCACTCAAAATAGCAGCCATCCCATAAG
>CAZMEG010000128.1:0-1675 GCA_964565205.1 uncultured Cytophagia bacterium | reverse complement strand
CTTAATACTTTCATCAATATAGATATTAATAACAATCTAAAAATAAGTTCCTCAAAAATACCGGAACCGAGATGCTTCACAAAATTTTGCAAGAATATTTGAATTGAATGACTCTTTTGTAATGTAAGAAATTTATTGGATATTAACCCGAGAATTAAACCCAGCAGAAGGGCATAAAAAATACTTTCCATAAACATCCAGGCACAGTAATCGATCTTGAAATTTAACTGTTTTAACTCTTTTAGTTCTATTGCGACCCAAATTATTAAAATAACTGATGGAACAATTACGGTCAGACTTCCTGATAATCCAATAAAATGCAAAGATTTTTTAATCAATAAATCAATCCCGGTTCTATATTCCCCCTGCCAGCCTGCGTTTAATTTAAACGCTAACCATTCATAAAATACCCAAAGCGGTACCACCCATAGTAACCCTACCAATGGATGTTTAGAAACTGTCCAGTAAGGATGCCTTTGTCGAGGGATCACGCTCTTAATTTATATTTTTCTTTGAGCAAAAATCCGATAATCCCTAACCTCCAGTTTTACCTCCTTCCCCCAAAACTTGTATCTCTGGTTGCTGGGAATCCTGGCTTGATTACCACTACACCAGGGTGATTGCAATATATAAAATCGAGGTAGAAATGTCAATAAAGAAAAGGCGAGGCGTTTGGCTCACCAGCCAATGGTTTTTTTACGATGCTTCTGCGCTTCTTCCAGGCTTCTGAATTTAAAAACACCACGCTGACATTTAATTTGTGGGTTCAAAAAGTTAAACTTTTAATCATTTTTTTTTCTAACTTCCTCAATTGCTTTAATTTTCTGAAGAGTCTTTTTCCTGAATTTTTTGCCGATTTGTGTGGTCATGGCGTAAAATATCATGAGCACCGGCATAATAGAGTTGGAAAAGGTCATGCTTTCTACCGCTACCTGAAGTACTACATCACTGTATTGAATAATTTTGCTTGTTGCCTTATCAGTTACGGACACCACCTTAATCCCATTTTTCTGAGCAAACTTGGCTGCTTCAATAGTTTCAGGTGAATAAGGAGGGAATGAAAAGGCAATGATTAGGTCATTTTTTGAAAGGTTAATGATCTGTTCAAGAAAAGAAATGGCACAGGAAGTCATATAATTTGTTCTGATTGAAATGCGATTGAAAAGATAAGAAACCACCTCCGCAAGATAGGTTGAAATGCCTAAGCCGAGTGTGTAGACCTGATCAGCATGTTCAACCAATTCAATCGTACGCTGGTATTGTTCTCTATCCAGTACGCTTAAGGTATCATGAATATTTCTAATGGTTTCAGCAGCAATTAAATCCAGATAATTTGACTGATCATTTCGCTCATATAGCAAGGTTTTATATCGATTGATCGGTTCTAATTCGTGTCGTATGGTATCTAAAAACACCGATTTAAGTTCATGAAATCCATGATAGCCCAGAACCTGTGCTAATCGAACAATAGTAGATTTGCTGGTGTTCAGTTCTTTTTCCAGTTGACGGACCGAACTCAATGCAAATTTCCTCGGATTTTCTACAATATAATTTGCAATTATTTTCTGAGATTCTGTAAGATCGGGTATTTTCTCTTTGATTCTCTTTTTAAGATCGTTCATTTTGTTTTGCATATTTTAACTCCGGGATAATTGTTTAATGAGGAAACTTACGG
>CAZMEG010000127.1:0-8170 GCA_964565205.1 uncultured Cytophagia bacterium | reverse complement strand
CGTCACGTAGTCGAGAAGAAGGATTGAGTTGCTCATAACAACGGGTACCCTGAATTTCCGCTGCGACTGAAACTGGCGTTAGACCTCGATTTGAACGATAGTCTCTATCATGAATTTTCACTACAAGAGTTTACAAAAACAACACAAAACAAAGTGTTGAAAAATAACTTACCGGTGGAACTCATACTTTGAAAATTTGTTTAATAAAACTATGAAAATGTACAAAATAACAGCTTTATTTCTACTATTTCTTTTTATTGGCGATGCTCTTGCCATTTGGGATGCTTTAGAGGAGTCGGTGTTTCGTAATCATTTTACCGAATCAAGAACCGATTCGATGCTACATTTTCATAACACGGAAAATCATGAACAAAATGCCAAATCTTTCGACACATGTCTTCTATGTCCCTGTTGCGTAGCCACTGCTAATCTTTATGTCTCGCTTTTTAATTTTTCTATTGAAACTAAGATTTATGGCCTTTTAGTTTTAGAAAATTTTGCAGTACAGGACTTTATTGACCATTACATTTACCATCCTCCTCAAATTATTTCTTAAAATCATTCCTTACTTCATTTTCTAATTTTCAAAAACTCTCAATCTAAAATTCCGGGTAGTAAGTGAATTGTACTATTCGGAATCTGTGGATTATTAATTTTATATCCCATTAACTGAGATCATAACCGGGCTAAATGCCAAAAAGAGGAGAGAGCATTCATGAAAATATTTTCAAATGCCTATATAGTTCTTTTTGCTTGCGCTTTGATTTTGCCGGTGCCACTGAGTTCTCAGGATTTTCATCCCCTCACTCTTGAGACGGCTGTGGAGATAGCAATGCAAAAAAATCCACTGGTGCTTGCAGCACAAAAAGAAGTAGATGCAGCACGGGGTCGCGCCTGGGGCATCTGGTGGTTGCCCGATCCTTCTTTTTCTGCTGAATTTGAAGGAATTCCCACAGGCGATCGAATTGTGGGTAAAGGGGCATTTCTGGTGAAATCCGAAGCCGAGAAGGAAAGCTTTGGTGCGGGACATGGGCACTGATGAAATTTAATCAAGATTTTTAAAATCTTTTTTATAAATATCCTTGCGATGCAAAATTCTCAAAAGGAAAATTGTATCATCATCGAAGGTAAAAACGAGACGATAGTCCTTTTTTACTTTAACACGCCATACATTCTCGTAGCCATGGAGTTTTTTTATTTTTAGAGAAGGATTAAAAATATTGAAAGAAAGTTTTTGTACTATGTCCCAACAATTGATTTTAATTTCGTTGGGTAATTTTTTGAGATCTTTACTAAAAATCTTAGTTGTATGTATCTCACGTTTACTTGATGAACTCATCAAAAGTTTTTACCGGTTTTGTTTGACCTGTTTTAACTTCATGCAAAGCGTCTTCCAAGCCTTGAAGGAAGGTGGTTTTATAAACTTCTTCTTTTGTCATAATAGATTCCAAAAAATCACCAATAACTTTATAAGCATGCAGAATTTCATGCAACTGCTTTTTGGTCAAAGTTATTTCAATTTGTTCTTTCATTGTTACTACCTCTTAAATTTTGAAGATAAGTTTTTTAATTCAAAGTATATTTATTGATTAAATTTAGATATTTAATGAAGAAAAAACAAGTAAAATTAAAAACAAACGAGGGAATCTATGATCGATAAAATTATTGAACTTGCCATGCGTCAGCGTCTTCTGGTTATATTGTTTGCACTGGTTATTATTGGTGTGGGTTATGTGGCATTTACTCAGTTGCCCATTGATGCGTTTCCGGATGTAACCCCGGTTCTGGTACAGATATTTACCGAAGCTGAGGGTTTATCGCCTGAAGAAGTGGAGAAACTGGTCACCTATCCCATTGAAGTGGCGATGGTGTGGCGGTGCTCAATGGCGTGGTGCTGGTCTCGTATATTAACCAGTTACGTATGGAAGGTCAAAGTCTGCGCGATGCCGTGGTGAATGGCTCCATGTTGCGACTCCGACCGGTATTAATGACAGCTCTGGTAGCCAGCCTGGGACTGGTGCCGTTGCTGCTTTCAACCGGCACAGGTTCGGAAGTACAGAGACCCCTGGCTACGGTTGTGATTGGCGGCCTGTTTACCTCAACTTTGTTGACTTTGATTGTATTGCCCACGATTTACGGATGGTTTGAGAAGGAACGGGTGGGAGTTGAGATTTAAGGAGTCAATAAAATTAATTTTTGGGAGCTCGTTTTAGTAATTCATGAACCTCTATTCGTTTAGCCATTTTTCGGTTTCATCCATCACGGCATTAACAATAGCAACAAAAAAGGAGAAATTGCAATGAAAGAAATCAAAGCCATTATTCAACCATTTTTACTCACAAAAGTTGTGGATGCTTTGAAAAAAATTGATGGATTGCCAGGTCTTACCGTGGATTCTGATGTACGCGGTTTTGGCAGAAGTCGGGCTTCGGAGGCAAAACATAAAATCATAGATGACATAGTAGAATACGCACCCAAAGCCAAACTTGAAATCGTTGTACCTGATGACATGGTTGAGATCACCGTGGAGACAATTCTTGAACATGCCCACACGGGCAATCCTGGCGATGGCAAAATCTTTATCATAAATGTTGAAGATGTGATCAAAATCCGAACAAAACAAAGAGGTGAACAGGCTCTTTGAACGGGTGTGATAGAAGTTGTGCATTAACAAAATTTTTTTATATTTATTGTTTGATTCAGGCAACTGATCTACACATTTGGCGCTAAAGTGGCAAATATCTCGGAGACGAAGATGGAAAATACGTTACAGCTAAAAATCCCTCTTCTTTTGCCTCAAGTTGAGGATGAAAAAGATCAATGTGTGGAACGATTGCTGGAGCGCGTGAAAGGGCATCGTGGCATTGAGAAGGCACACATTGAACAGGTAAACGATCACTTCTGTTTCTGTTTTCATTACAATCCTGATCTGGTATCTTTGACTCAGGTGCAGCGTCTGGCGGAGGAGGCCGGAGCGGCCGTTGCTGAGCGCTACCGCCATGATACCATTCGCATCACCGACATGGATTGTGGGGACTGTGCTGTCAGCATTGAACATATTTTAGGACGCCTCAAGGGTATTATCAATGTTTCGGTAAATTATGCAGCAGAAAAAATGCGGGTGGAGTACGATTCGACTTTGATTTCACAGGCGGAGATAATCAAGCGGATCAAGGATATGGGCTATCGGGTGGAAATTGATGAGGCAAAGGTAAAAAATAGCTGGGTAAGACGAAACTGGGAACTGGTTTTATCCATTTTTGCAGGAATTTTTCTTGCCGCTGGTTTTTTGGGGGAAACTTATTTTGAATTTCCTCGCCTTTTGGTTCACCTCTTTTATATGATGGCTTACTTGGCTGGTGGCTACGACGCTGCCCGACATGGTATCAAGGCGGCTATTCACTTAAGATTTGATATCGATTTTCTCATGGTAGTAGCGGCCCTGGGAGCGGCTGTGGTAGGTGAATGGGCAGAGGGAGCATTTTTGTTATTTTTATTTAGCCTGGGTCATGCCCTGGAACACCTTGCCACCGATCGCGCCCGCAATGCCATTCGTGCTCTGGGTGAAATTACCCCCAAAACAGCCCGTGTCAGACGCGATGGTCGCGAACGCGAGTTACCTGTGGAGGAAGTTTTGCGAGGCGATATTGTAATAGTCCGCAGTGGCGAAAGAATCCCGGTGGACGGAGTGGTGGTGGAAGGCTTCTCGACTGTAGATCAGAGCCCCATCACCGGCGAAAGCATGCCTGTGGAAAAACAAAAGGGGGATCAGGTTTTTGCCGGTACGGTGAACGGGGATGGTGCCCTGGTGATCGAGGTTACCAAACTTGCCAGGGACACCACCCTGGCTCGGGTCATTCAAATGGTAGAAGAAGCTCAGACGCAAAAATCTCCTACCCAGAGGTTTACTCAAAAGTTTGAGAGCATCTTTGTCCCGACCATACTCATCGGCGTGACCTTCATGATCGTGGTGCCCCCTATTCTGGGCTGGTTATCCTGGAAAATTTCCTTCTTACGCGCCATGGCCATGCTGGTGGCTGCTTCGCCCTGTGCGTTGGCCATTGCAACGCCATCTGCCATTCTTTCGGGTATAGCCAGAGCTGCAAGAAGCGGGGTGTTGATTAAAGGTGGGGTGCATCTTGAAAATCTTGGAGTGCTTCAAGCCATCGCTTTTGATAAAACCGGAACCATCACCCGGGGGCAGCCTGTAGTCACCGATGTAATTCCTTTAGACGACCTAACCCAGGAGGATGTACTTCGAATAGCCGCGGCCGTAGAAAGCCGGTCGGTACATCCTCTGGCTCAGGCTATTGTGAAAGAAGCTGAAACCCGTCAGTTAGATTACCCGGAAGTGGAATCCATGGAATCCATTGTGGGACGTGGCGTGCGGGCAAAATGGAATGGTCAGGTAATCGCCATAGGTAACCTGAAACTATTTCAAGATGAACTGCAGGACAAAGTGCCCGAATCAGTGATTTCGAAAGTGAGCGCTCTGGAATCAAACGGTAAAACCACCATGATTGTGAAACAGGGTCAGAAATACAGAGGAATCATTGCCCTTGCCGATCTACCACGCCCGGAAGCTAAAACCATGATTGATACATTGAAAAAAATAGGCATCAAAGCACTTATTATGATCACTGGCGATAACGACCGGGTGGCTGCCGCCATTGCCAGTCAGGTGGGTTTAACCGAGTATCGCGCTAATCTATTGCCGGAAGACAAGGTGGAAGCCATTAAAGAGCTTTTAAAAAGACACAGCAGGGTCGCCATGGTTGGCGATGGCGTCAACGATGCCCCGGCCATGAAAACCGCCACCGTGGGCATTGCCATGGGTGCCAGCGGAACCGATGTGGCACTGGAAACAGCCGATATCGCGCTCATGTCTGACGATCTTTCCAAATTAACTTTTGCCGTAGCCCTCAGCCGAAGATCACGTTATATTATCTGGCAAAATTTGCTTATCTCCCTGGGGGTGATTTCTCTTCTGGTACCTGCTGCTGTTACAGGCATCGCCAATATAGGCATGGCGATACTGTTTCACGAAGGTAGTACTCTGGTAGTGGTGGCGAATGCTTTACGGTTGTTAAAATTTCACAGTGATTGAACCCTTTGAAAGATGTAAAACTTTCAATGGGGGTCTTCGCGTAAATACATCTTCCCCTGGATTTAGTGGTGTAGCTTAAGAAAATAATTTTAATTGCATTTCGCCAAAAATTAATTTATTTTATTTATTGAATTTGTGAATAAACTCTAATTAAGGAGATGCCATGGAAGAACAAGAATTAAAATTCAAAAAATTTTTATCAGCCAATAAATTAAAATATACTCAGGAGCGAAAAACCATTTTTCATGAGATTATGTCCACACAAGATCATTTTGATGCTGAAGAACTACTTAAACGTTTAAAAAACAAAAACAAGACGGTTTCACGGGCCACCATTTATCGCACCTTAGATTTATTAGCAAAACTGGGGATTATTAAAAAAGTTTGTTATGGGGATAACGCTTCTCGCTACTGGAATGATATTTATAAGAACCGACCCGGATTTTTGGTTTGCATTTCCTGTGGAAAAATTCAAGAATTTCAAATTCCTGGAATGGAAGAAGCCATTCAGAAGGTTTGTGAAGAAAGTGGCTTTCAAGCCCATAATCATTGCATGCAAATAACCGGCTTTTGTCAGGAATGCCAGAAGAAAGAAGAAGTGATCATGTTAAATGAATTTTCTGTAAGCTGAACATAAATTGAAAGGAGTAATGGGAAATGTCTGACGTGCGAAATGTTATCATTATTGGATCTGGACCGGCTGGATATACGGCGGCCATTTATAATGCTCGTGCTATGCTCCAACCACTGGTTTTTGCTGGACCCGAACCGGGAGGTCAGTTAACTTTAACTACGGAGGTGGAAAATTACCCGGGGTTTCCTGAAGGAATCATGGGGCCCGAGTTGATGAACGCCATGAAAGAACAGGCCGAAAAATTTGGTGCCGAAATTATCTGGGATGCGGTTACCAGAGTCGATTTTTCCCGACGTCCTTTTGCCGTGTATGTAGGAGATCAGGAATATTTGGGCAAGGCCGTAATTATTGCCTCAGGTGCTTCAGCTAAACTTCTTGGTTTGGAATCAGAGAAAAAGTTGCTGGGACATGGAGTTTCTACCTGTGCGGTTTGCGATGGAGCGTTTTTTAAAGATAAAGATTTAATTGTTGTAGGCGGGGGAGACACCGCCATGGAGGATTCCATATTCTTGACCAAATTTGCCCGCAAAGTAGAGGTTGTGCACCGTCGTGATCAACTACGCGCTTCCAAAATTATGCAGGAACGGGCTTTTAAAAATCCAAAAATTAGTTTTATCTGGAATACCGTGGTGGAAGAAATTCATGACCCGGAAAAAATGCAAGTTACCGGTGTGACTTTAAAAAATGTCAAAACAGGTGAGCGCTTAGAAAAAAAGGTGGATGGAGTTTTCATAGCCATTGGTCACAAACCTAATACGGAAATCTTTCAGGGACAAATTGAAATGGATGAGGTGGGCTACATTAAAACAAAAAATCGCACCATGACCAGTGTGGAAGGAGTGTTTGCGGCTGGAGATGTGGTGGATTTTTATTATCGTCAGGCAGTAACTGCAGCCGGTATGGGTTGTCGTGCTGCTATCGATGCGGAACGCTGGCTTCAGGAGCAGGAACACGCCTGATTTATGCTTTTTGGTGCCCACGTTTCTATTGGAGGAGGAATTTTTCATGCTCCTGAAAATGGTAAAAAAGCCTCCTGCGATGTGGTACAAATTTTTACTAAAAATCAAATGCAATGGAGGGTGCCTGAACTCACCGAGGAGGACATCGAAAAATTTAAACAGGCTGAGCGGAATACCGGAGTTAAAGTAGTTTGTGTTCATGCATCCTATCTCATAAATCTGGGAAGTTTTGAATCCGAGAAATTGAGAAAGTCTCGAGAGAATCTAACTATAGAACTTATTAGGGCACAAAAGTTAGGAATTCCCTATGTGATAGTGCACCCGGGTTCCCATGGAGGTCGTGGCATTAAAGCAGGCATCAAACGTATCGCTGAAAGTTTAAACTGGGTTCTGGAACAGACCCATGATTTAAATACAATAATTCTCCTGGAAACTACAGCAGGGCAGGGTGACAATCTGGGATATACCTTCGAACAATTGGCAGAAATAAAAGTTAAGGTAGAGCAACCAGAAAGAATAGCTGTTTGCGTGGACACCTGTCATGTTTTTGCCGCCGGTTATGAATTGCGGAACATTGAAGGCTATCAACAAACCATGCGCCTGCTGGATGAGACGCTGGGTCTGGATCAGGTGAAAATTATTCATACTAACGACTCTAAAAGAGAATTGGGCAGCCGCGTGGATCGTCATGCTCATATAGGAGAAGGTGAACTGGGATTACAGGCTTTTAGATACCTGGTGAACGATGAACATTTTAAACATGTGCCGAAAATTATTGAAACCCCCGGCGGCCCTCAAAAAGATGCCGAAAATTTAGGTAAGCTCAGGAGTTTAGTTAATTTACCCGATAAGGAACTGTAACGTTCTGTAAATTGTTTTATTATCTGAATAATTTATAACTCCAGTATTCCATGGTAAATTATGAAGTTACAGTATGATTCCAACTTCTTTTCGACGAATTTTGAATAATTCAACATTTATAATTATGGAGGAGGGTATGAAATTAATTAAATTAATTAGCTGGATAATCGTGGCATTCTTGATATTTATTGGGTGCCAGAAAAAAGCGGGGAAGGAAGCTGTAAGTGCAGAAACTGTAAAAGCCACCATTGAAAATTACATTAAGCAAAATTCAACGCCGGAAGGGACTTTTGCCCTTGAAGATACCGTGGAGGGTAAAACCTGGCAACTGGTTTATGACTACGTGCACGACACGGTAAACAAAACGGAAGATGGACGCTATTTTGCCTGTGTGGATCTGGTGGAAGGGGAAAACCGCCTGGATGTGGATGTTTATGTGAAAAAGGCAGACGATAAACTGCAAGTGGACGAAATCAAAATCCATAAAGTGAATGGAGTCAGTCGTTGGTAAGATTTCCGGTATTTGGAATAATGGAGTGCTGGATCACGGAAGTAAAGAAGATTAGTTTGCACTATAAGTTCCTAATTCACAATGGATTAATGGAGTAC
>CAZMEG010000126.1:0-8193 GCA_964565205.1 uncultured Cytophagia bacterium | reverse complement strand
TATTGTTCGCTTTCCGCTTTTTCCCGAATCTGAGCTTGAACGCCTCAAAAAAGATATGATACGGGATTTAAATATACAGAAATCTCAGCCGCGTTCCATGGCTCAGGAAAAATTTCGTCAGGTTTTGTACGGAGATCATCCCTATGGCCGGGTTTTTCCCACTGAAGCAATGATCCAAAGTTATGATGTTCAAAAAGTTCGTAATTTTTATGAAAAAAATTTTGGAGCCCTGCGTACTCATATTTATGTGGTGGGGGTATTTGATGAAAATAAAGTCAAGCAAGCCATTCGCAAGGCTTTCAAAGATTGGCAGGCGGGTCCTGAGCCACTGATAAATATTCCCGAAGCCTCAACAAAACGGTCTATTTATATTATTGATCGACCCGGCGCACGTCAATCTACCGTTTATGTTGGTTTGCCGGTAATCGATCCGAGTCATCCAGATTATATGGCCTTAATGGTGACCAACACTTTGCTTGGTGGTTCGTTTGCCTCGCGTATTACCAGCAATATTCGTGAAGATAAAGGGTACACCTATTCTCCTTTCAGTCGGGTTTCCGCCCGCTTTCGCGATGCCTACTGGGTGGAAATTGCGGACGTAACTACCGAAGTTACCGGCCCTGCTCTCCGTGAAATTTTTTATGAGATAAATCGTCTCCAGGAGGAGCCACCTGACCAGGAAGAGTTGCGGGGCATTCAGAATTATATGGCTGGCACGTTTGTCTTAATTAATTCTTCCCGTTCTGGAATAATTGGACAACTGGCTTTTATGGATTTGCACGGTTTGGACGAGAGCTATCTTACCAATTACGTGAAAAATGTTTACGCTGTAACTCCCAAACAGGTGCAAAAGATAGCCCAGAATTATTTACGTGACGAAGAAATGACAATTGTGATCGCCGGGGACAGGAAAAAGATCGAGAAGCAGGTGGCTAAATTTGGCCCGGTGAGAATGTAAGCTAAATAGTTTAACCTGAATAATTCATGAAATTACTTTAATTCAAGAAATCCCAAATCCCAGTCAACAAATCCCAACTTCATTCTGGGATTTGGGATTTGGATTTGTCCAGTGTCCGAAATATTTCGTTCATGGCCTCTAAAGTCGTTGTAATATTTTCTTCTGTATGGGCTAAAGAGATAAAAGCGGCTTCAAACTGGGAGGGAGCAAAATAGAACCCCCGTTCCAGCATGGCATGAAAAAATCGGGCATATTTCTTTGTATCCGAGGTTTTGGCCGACTGGAAGTCGGTGACCTTTTGATCGGTAAAAAATAATCCCAGCATGGAGCCCACACGGGTTTGAAAAACAGGCATACCAGTGTTTGTTGTGATTTCTGCAATTCCTCTGGACAACATTTCGGCCATAGTGTTTAATTTTTCATAAGTGCCCGGTGTTTGTAATATTTTCAAAGTTTCCAGTCCGGCGGTCATGGCCACGGGGTTTCCTGACAGGGTTCCAGCCTGATAGACAGGTCCCAGGGGTGCCACCAGTTCCATGATTTCCCTGCGCCCACCGTAGGCTCCCACAGGGAATCCCCCACCAATGATTTTACCCAGGGTGGTCAGGTCCGGAGTTACTCCAAATAGTTTCTGAGCACCGCCAAAGGAGACCCGAAATCCCGTGATGATTTCATCGAAAATTAACAGAGCATTATAATGGCGGGTAATCTCACGTAAACCTTCGAGAAAGCCAGGTCGGGGTGGAACAACGCCCATGTTTCCTGCCACAGGTTCCACAATCACCGCGGCAATTTCTTCAGGGAATTTTTCAAACAGGGCTTTCACCGCTTCCAGATCGTTGTAAGGTGCCACCAGAGTGTCTTCTACGACCGCTTTTGGTACGCCGGGACTGTCCGGTAATCCCAGAGTTGTGACGCCGGAGCCGGCCTGCACCAGCAGCAGATCCGCATGACCATGGTAGCAGCCTTCAAATTTTATAATTTTGTTTCGACCGGTATAAGCTCTCGCCAGACGCAGGGCACTCATGACCGCCTCCGTACCAGAATTTACAAAGCGCACCATTTCGATGGAGGGCACGGCTTCCACGACCATCTGCGCCAGTTCCACCTCTACTTCTGTGGGGGCTCCATAACTGGTGCCTCGCTCAATGGCTTTCTGCACGGCTTTCGTTACCTGTGGATGTGCGTGGCCTAAGATCATGGGACCCCAGGAAGCCACATAATCCAGGTAGCGATTTCCATCCACATCGTAAAGGTAGGCTCCTTCAGCCCGGGCAATGAAGGGTGGGATTCCACCCACCGCCTTGAAAGCACGCACCGGACTGTTGACTCCACCCGGTAAAAATTTCTGAGCCCGTTCAAAAAGTCGCCGAGAGTTGGTTTGATTCATAAATCACCCTTTAGCAAAATGTATTAATAAAGCAGACTAAAACAATTTTATCTTCTTCACAATCTTTTTTAATCCTCGCCCAAATTTTTTGTTGATTATCTGAACATGACGCTCACGACCTTCACCAAAACTGATGGTCTCAACACCATCAATTTCTTTAAGGCAATTATGAACAATGTAGCGTTCAAAACTTCCCATGGGCGGCAGGTCGATGGACTCGCCCTGTTCCAGCACCTGCCGGGCCTTTTCCCGGGCAAAATTCTCTATATTGGCCACAGGATAAACATACAGCGTGAAACTTCCAGCCCGACGGTAAGTACGGGTTTCAACATCGGGATTGTGGTCATAATGGCGATGAATTAATCGCCTCTCAAATGAATTTAATCCTTCCACAATTTGTGGTTGAATGGAATCTTTTAACTTGTCATCAATTTCCTGAATAATATCTCTAATCTTTTTCTCATCGGTTTTAGGACGAAATGATTTGTTTCTATTCCTTGGGCGTTCTTTTCTCATTGACATAGTTCTCACTTCCCTTTAGTTCCTCTACTAGTTTTTTGGGTAATTGATTAAAATCTCCATTGCTCATAAACAAAATAATATCTTCTGAATTGATTTCATTTTTCAAAAAATTAAGCATTTGCTGATCAGCGGGTAGAATCCAGGCCGGGATTTTTTTATGCGCCAGCCCGGTCACCACTTTTTCTACCTGGAGCCTTTCTGATTCAGGCACTTTGTCCGGACGATGCAGTGGGGTCAAAATCACCCGGTCGGCCATCAGAAAAGCTTCAATATATTTGTTTTCAAAAACTTTTCTTTTGCTGGTTGCGGTTCTCGGTTCGAAAATTGCCCACAACCTTTGATCGGGAAAGCGACGTTTCAACCCTGAAATAGTAGCTTTCACTTCAGAGGGATGATGCGCAAAATCATCAAAAATTTTGATGCCTTCTACATGGTCAATTAACTGTAATCTTCGCCGCACATTTTTAAAAGTCCTTAACCCATTCAGTAGATCCTCGGTACCGACATCGAGAACCTTTGCAGCGACAATTACTCCCAGAGCATTTCTGACCATATGTTCCCCGAAGAGAGGGACAAAAGCCTCCAGTTCAAACTTGTCTTTGTAAAAGACCTTAAAAGAGGTGCCCTCGTGATCAGTCTGCAGGTCCCTGGCCATCCATTCCGACAAATGATTTAAGCCAAAGGTCTCCAGGTGGGAGTAAACGGTCTGGCAGACATTCCGTACTCTGGGATCGTCCCAGCAGGCGATTAAATAGCCGTTTCTGGGAATAAGACGAATCAAACGCCGGAAAGCGATTTCAATATCCTCCAGATTCCGGAAAATATCAGCGTGATCAAATTCAATGTTGTTCAGAATTACCAGGTCTGGCAAATAATGTAAAAATTTAGAGCTCTTGTCAAAAAAAGCCGAATCATATTCATCCCCTTCCAGAACAAAGACCTCTCCGCTTCCCAGATTATATCCTCGACCAAAGTTTTCAGGGATGCCACCAATGAAAAAGCCTGGGTCTCGACCTGCCACTTCAAGCACCCAGGCCAAAAGTGAACTTGTGGTGGTTTTCCCATGGGTACCAGCCACCACACAGGAATAATGGCCCCGGATAAAAAACTCTTTTAAGGCTTCTGGCAGGGAGGTGTAAAGTAATTTCCGTTCCAGAACGGCTTCAACCTCGGGATTGCCACGTGACATAGCGTTACCGATTACTACCAAATCCGGGGCGGGGTTAAGATGACTTTCATCGAATCCATGAAATATCTCAATACCCATTTCCTGCAAGAAATCACTCATGGGCGGATAAACATCCTGGTCAGAGCCTTTCACCTGATAACCTTTAGATTTAAACAACCCGGCCAGTGCGGTCATTCCAGTACCACCAATAGCGATAAGATAAATATTCTGGATTTTATTTGCGTTCAAAATATTCATGCAAGTTGAAATTAAAATTCCCGGGTTTTCAGGAGGCCATCTTTACTGAGGTATAATCGTATGGGTTTGCCACGTGGCCCCAGTTGCGTATATTCTTTACCCATAAAATTTATAGCTACACCGCCTGCATTACCCAGGATTAACTTATACCCTTCCTGAGCTTCCCATTCAAGTTTATCGCCGGGAAGCAGTGTATATTCATTGCTGGCTCGATCATCAATTACGACTTGAAGCCAGGTTTTTTCAATGGCGATCACCTTTAATCGTAAAGGCTTAACCGGTGCCCGGTCCTTTTCTATTTTTAAAGAATCGTTTTCCTGCAGTTTATGATCTACAGAATTTTTTTGCGCCGGAGTGAATTTAAATTTTGCGGGCTCTGGTTGCTTAAAGGCCCCTCTCTGGTAATTAATATAAATGAAAATTACTCCAACAAATAAAAAGAAAGCTCCCAAAGCCAGCGCCCATTCCAGTTTAAAATTGATGGAGGCCTCTCTATTGGAACCCTGATTTTGCTCTTTTGCCGCCTCGATCCGCTTCTTCTCTTCCTGCAATTTTAAATATTGATTGAGCAGCGAATTCGGGTTCAGGCCAAGTGCTTGAGCATATGTTTTTAGAAAAGCACGAATGTAAAATTGTGGTAGAAAGTCAAAATTATTTTCTTCCAGGGCCTTCAAATGCTCCACATTTATTTTAGTTTGCTGGTGAATTTCATCGTAGGATTTTTTTAAACTTTCTCGACGATCTCGAAGAGTTTTCCCTATGTCAAACATTGAGAGCCTGTAAAAATTTTTTAAGTGATAGATAAAATTTTGTCAAAGGGAAACCCACCACATTATAAAAGCAACCTTCGATCTTCTCGGCAAAAACAGCACTTTCATCCTGAATGCCATAGGCGCCAGCCTTGTCCATAGGATGCCCGGTTTTCACGTAAGCCTCGATTTCTGAATCCTGCAGAGTGCGAAAAGTAACGAAAGTTTTATCATAATCATTGATAATTTCACCGGAGGGTTTGTGAATTAAAGCAAAACCCGTATAAACAATGTGCGTTTGCCCACTCAATTCCCGTAACATTTGTTTGGCTTCATTTTCATTACCGGGCTTGCCAAGAATCTTATTGTTCAACACAACGATGGTATCAGCACCGATGATAAGTCCTTCGTCTACCTTTTCGGCAACATTCATGGCTTTCTTTTGTGACCATTCCAGAACATGCACTTCCGGAATGGCAAACAACTCGTGATTTTCCTGAATCTCACTTGGAATGATTTCAAAATCAAGTCCAATTAATTTCAAAAGCTGTGCACGCCTTGGTGAAGCTGAAGCCAGAATAACCCGAATACCTTTCAAATTACAATCTATCATGAATGTTAGATTTATCCATTTTTACTTTCCACAATCAGGGTCACCGGACCATCATTGTGTATTTCCACCAGCATCATAGCACCAAAGATCCCCTCTTCCACTTTTAATCCCAGCGATTTTAAATGTTGAACAAAATGTTTGTAGAGCGGTTGGGAAATCTCTGGTGGGGCTGCTTCAATAAAGCTGGGGCGACGCCCTTTACGGGTGTCACCATACAAAGTAAATTGAGAAACCACCAGCATTTCTCCACCCACATCCAGAGCCGACAAATTGAATTTGCCTTTGTCATCGGCGAAGATACGCAGATTTGCACATTTTTCGGCCAGAAATTCAGCATCTTTTTCGGTGTCCCCGTTTCGAACTCCCAGAAGAATCACCAGTCCCTTCCCGATCTTTCCCACCACCTTTTCATCCACTGTCACAGAAGCACGGGTAACTCGCTGAACCACCGCACGCAATTTTTTTCTTTCGCTCCTTTCCTGTGTGGTTAAATTTCAAAAAAGAATATATTCGGAATTTTTTAAAATATCAAGTCTACTTTTTCGTAATTGCCCAGGAAAATAGCCAGAAGACCCAGAAACATGTCATATTTTAAAATAAAAGCTAACCGATTGAAGATATGAGGATTCGGGCGCAACCAAAGAATAAATATAACAATCAGTAACACGAGGTCCACGCCGGGTAAAACCGTCCATAAATAGGCTTTCCCGTAAATATGTAAGCCGTAGGGCAAAAACGTCAAAAGAATGAGTAAACCGAAGATCAGAGTAACCCAGAGCAGAGCTACTCGCGTCCCATACTGGATAGGCAAAGTTCGCAGACCCTGAGCCTGATCACCGGGTTGGTCTTCCAGGTCTTTTATGATTTCTCGACCCAGGTGAAAAAGCAAAGCAAATAGGGCAGGAATTAACGCTGCCTCACTTTTACCAACAGCAAGTCCGCCATAGAAAAATGCCAGAGCCGAGAGAGCACTGACCAGAATATTGCCCCAGAGCACGGTTTTTTTAAATTGCCAGGCATACAGTATCAGTAAAAATACGGCCAGAACAGCAATCCCAAAAGCCTGCCAGTGAATCAGTAAACTTAAATTCAGACCGGCCACAAATAAAAAGAACGCCCAGAATAAAGCCTGTGCTGGCGACATTTTCCCGGAAGGAAGAACCCGATTGGGTTTGTTGATTCGATCAATTTCAAAATCGAAAAAATCGTTGAGAACATTACCACCGGCCATGATGAATGATCCAGAAATACAGGCAAAAAACACCTTAGTGATGGGATGAATGGTTCCGCTAACCAATGCTCCAAGGAAAATGGAAAGGATCGCGAGAAGAAGATTTAAAGGCCTGGTAATTTCGACGTAGGCAAAAATTTTAGGTAACAAGTCTAATATTATTTTACATTTTGGCTTTAAATTTAGTAACCACTGTTTCAGCTAATTTCAAGGCTCTTTTGGCTATCTTAAAAGAATTCTTTGCATCATTTTCACTAACTAAATAATATAAATTTTATCAGAATATTTATCAAATAAAAAATGGCAACGCCTAACACATAGTATCATCAAAATGAATTAATCAAGCGCACATGGACCTTGCCATTGGATAAGCCGTCCCCTTCGCCAAGACCATAATCGATGCCAAATAAACCCAAGGGGGTGTCCACACGCAAACCTAAACCATACCCGATCTTAGCATCTTCAATTTTCTTTTTAATTCCGTTGATCAGGTCTTCTCGAAAAAAGTACCCTACATCCAGAAAGACAAAAAACCGTGAGCGCGGGCCCAGCAGATAGCGATATTCTATATTGGACCAGGCAATGCGCGAACCACGAAATTGCTCTTCACGATAGCCACGCAGGGTGAGGGTTCCGCCAAAGCGATATTGATCCGTGATGGAAATGACTTCTTCATCACTGGTAATCTGTCTGCCATGAATGCCCACCGCGAAGACCTGCCAGCGAAATAGCGGCCAGTAGGCTTCGAAGTCCACGGTCCAGCGTTTTTGTTCAAAAGATGGATTATTTACTGTTTCATTCTCTTGGTCCGGGGAATCGATTTTTTTCTTGCCCAGTTCAAAGGTCGCTTCATATTTTAAACCCTTTCTGGGATTGAGCAAATCATTTAAAGTATTAAAACTCACCCCAAAGCCCAGATTTAAAGTGCGACTGGGTGGAATACCCAAGAGCAAGGCACCCAGGGAATCGGGGGTAACCTGACTTCTGGCAATTCTTGTAGTAAAAGAAAGATTTTCGTTAACCATCCAATGGAGGTCCAGGCCAAAATCGCGCTGAACATAGCTGGTGTCACGAATGAGTTGCTCAAAGCTGATGCCAGCATGAAGAGGCAAGCCGGCAATCCAGGGTTCCAGATAGCGGAAACGCAGTTGCTGGGTTTTTTCCGAGCGCCTTTCCCAGTGGGCATCAATCTGCCGACCTGTGCCCATGAGATTGCCAAAAGACAAATCTAAAAGCCCGGTGACAAAACCCTTTTGCCTGCCAACACCGGGATTGTACCCTACCACACCATCCACTCGATTATT
>CAZMEG010000125.1:260-8210 GCA_964565205.1 uncultured Cytophagia bacterium | reverse complement strand
CGATAATCTTTTGCGAAAATTGTCGGGACAATTCCTGGTGAGCCAGGTCATCTTTAGCGATTACCATCAGTCCTGAGGTGTCTTTATCCAGGCGATGAACAATTCCGGGTCGTTGACGCCCACCAACAGAAGAGAGATCGCCACAGTGGTAGAGTAGAGCATTAACCAGAGTCCCCGTGTAATTAGCAAAGGCCGGGTGCACCACCATCCCGGCTTCTTTGTTTAAAACCAGCAGATGCTCGTCTTCGTAAAGAATGTTGAGCGGGATATTTTCCGGTTCAATATCCACCTTTTTAGGCTTTGGAATGGTGATTTCAATTAACTCGTCTGGCATGATTAAATGGCTGGCTTTAGCCGGCCGGCCATTCACCAGAACTTTACCCTCTTCAATGAGCTTCTGCAGACGGGCACGTGAAACACTACCCAGAATTTGGGTCAGGTATTTATCTAATCGTTGTTTGCCCTGATTGGTAGGAACTTTAAACTCGAGGAATTGTTCTGCTTGCTCCATACTATCGGGAATTCATGGACTTAGCTGATCTTTCACCGATAGTTCTTCCTCTTCCACTGCTTTCTTCTCCCGATCAAACAACATGACACTTACGAGAATTATCATACCAATGGAAACCGCGCTATCGGCCACATTAAAAACTGGCCACCGGGCCTGGCGAATTCCGATGTCGATAAAATCAACCACCTGCCCATATAAAAATCGGTCAATTAAATTCCCTATGGCCCCACCTAAAATTAGAGCAAGAGCAAAGCGGGTAAAAAATTTTTCATGGCGAGCTCGTATAATATAGATAAAAATAATAATACTGGCAAACGAAGCGAATATAGTTAAAAATGTCGGATTAGCCACCCGTAACCCGAAAGCCATACCGGGATTTTCAATATAGGTTAATCGGACAAAATTACCAATGATTTCCACCGGCTGATTATAATGGAGTGTGTACTTAACCACCAGTTTAGTAATTTGGTCAATGACAACCACCGCTAACGAAACAATGAATATGCGCAATTTATCCCTTTAATTTGTTCAAATTATCTTTTCAAGTTAACGACCAATGAGTCCCTGTTCTTCTTTTGATTTGCAACTAATGCATAATCGTGCATGCGGTACGGCTTCAAGACGCTCCCGGCCAATGGGTTCTCCACATTCCTGGCATAACCCATAAGTGCCGTTCTCGATTCTTTCCAGAGCCTGCTCAATATGATACAAGAAGCGCTCTTCCCGCGTGGCAAAGAAAAACGCCTTTTCACGTTCCATATTGTCTGTGCCAATATCAGCCATATGGTAAGCATAGGCAGAATTTTCACCCGAAGCATCTTTCAAGGTCGTGTTTAAATCATTATCTCTCAGGTTGCCCAGTTCCTTGAGCATTTCATCTCGTTTTTGTATAAGTAACTTTTTAAAATATTCTAAATCTTCTTTTTTCATCGAATACCTCCATGCAATTAAAATTAAGATACTTTTTCTATACCAATTATGGCTTTCTCACCGTCAATATTCCACTCTTTACTATAGGTGCCTTTTCCAGAATCTGGCGAAATTACTTCAGCCAGTGTCTCGTTCCTGATATAATCAGCCAGCTTCTCAATCGCCTTGCTCAATTTATCGGAAGTCTGATAGTAGATTTTAATTCGATCCACAACATCTAAACCGGCTTCTTTACGCATATTCTGAACGCGATTTACAAACTCCCGCGCTAAACCCTCAATTAACAAATCTTCAGATACGCGAATATCCAGAGCTACAGTTAATTCATCCTGAGATTGCACTACTAATCCCTCACTGCTCTCCGATTTGATCTCCACATCTTCAAGGCTGATGGGAATTTCACGGCCGTCCAGATTCAATTTCAATTCACCCTGCTTTTCCAGGCTTTCTATTTCTGTCTGACTCAATGAACGAATCCTCTCAGCCACTGCTTTAACATCTTTACCAAGTCGTGGGCCTAACTGTTTGAAATTAGGCACAGCCCGCTTTACCGTCAATTCCTTTACATCCTGTATAAACTCGATGTTTTTAATATTGAGCTCTTCCAGAATCAGGTTTTTCATACTTGCAATTTTTTCCCGGACAGTCTGATCTTTTGCCAATACCAGAAGTCGAGAGAGAGGCTGTCGCACTTTTATGCCCGATTCATTACGAAGGGCTCTTCCCAAAATGACCACTTTACGCACCAAATCCATTCTTTCTTCAAGAGCTTCATCTCTGAAGCGAAATTCTGGCATGGCAGGCTTAGGATAAAAAGTCAGGTGAACACTTTCCGGTTCGCCCTGTTTATCTCTGGTTAAATTTAAATAGATTTCATCAGCAATAAATGGTGTAAAAGGAGCCAGCAGTTTAGCAAGATTATAAAGTACCTCGTAAAGCGTTTCATAGGCTGAAATTTTGTCATGACCCATTTCGGATTTCCAGAAGCGACGCCGACAGCGTCGTACATACCAGTTGGAGAGATCATCGATTACGAAATTTGCAATGGCTCTTGCCGCTTTGGTCATATCATAACGTCGCAGAAACTGATCAATTTGGGCAATTAATTTATTTTGTGTACTTAAAAGCCATCGATCGATTTCAGGCCGATTCTCCACAGGTATTTGTGATTTTTCATAACGGAATCCATCCACATTGGCATACATGGCAAAAAAGGAGTATACATTAATGAGGGTACCCAAAAACTTACGCACCACTTCCACCACGCCATCGGGATCAAATCGGGTGGGAACCCAGGGCGGGCTAACGGTTAGCAAATACCAGCGTAACGCATCAGCACCCTGCTGATCGAGAATGGGAAATGGTTCCACGGTATTGCCCTTGGACTTGGACATTTTCTGGCCGAACTTGTCCAGAATAAGTTCAATGGAAATACAAGTTTTGTAGCAGGGCTGGTCAAAAAGCATCACAGCAATGGCCAGCAATGAATAAAACCACCCGCGAGTTTGATCCACCCCTTCGGCAATGAAATCAGCCGGGAAGCTACGTTTGAATTTCTCCTGATTCTCAAAAGGATAGTGCCACTGAGCCACCGGCATACTACCGGAATCGAACCAGACATCAATAACTTCAGGCGTACGAACCATCAACCCATCGCATTTTGCGCATTTCAATTTAACCTCATCAATAAATGGCTTGTGAAGATCCATGTCCTCTTTTATCTCTGTGACCGATAATTCTTTCATTTCCTGAACGCTGCCGATGCAATGGGCATGCTCACACTTTTCACAAATCCAGATGGGTAGCGGAGTACCCCAGTATCGATCTCGTGAGAGGGACCAGTCCACATTGTTTTCCAGCCATTCGCCAAATCGACCTTCACCCACTTCTCGGGGATACCAGGCTACCTTTTTATTATTTTCGATGAGACGTTCTTTAACCGCTGTAGTTCTTACAAACCATGATTTTTTGGCATAATAAAGTAACGGCGAAGAACAACGCCAGCAGTGGGGATAGCTATGTAAATAGGTTTCTGCTTTATACAGTAAGCCCTGCTCTTTTAAATAGTCGATAATTTCAGGATCGGCTTCTTTGACAAATTTATTTTTGAATAGAGTGACTTCCCCGGTGAATTTCCCGGTCTCATCTACCGGCTGCAGTACCGGTAAATCATATTTTAATCCGATTTGATAGTCATCTTCACCAAAAGCCGGCGCGATGTGCACAATGCCGGTACCTTCTTCTGTGGTAACAAAATCACCTAAAACGGTATAATAAGCCCTCTTATTAGTTTTACAGAATGTGAAAAGAGGTTCGTAATCTTTTCCTTCCAGCTCCTGACCTTTAAAGGAATCTATGATCTCATAGTCTCCCTCTAAAACCGCCAATCTTTCTTCGGCAAGAATCAAAAAATCCTTTTGATGTCGCACTTTAACATAGGTGACATCGGGATGAAAAGCCAGTGCCACATTGGAAATCAGAGTCCAGGGTGTTGTGGTCCATACCAGAAAATACGTATTTTTCTCGCCTTTTAAACGCATTTTCACATAAATAGAAGGATCTTCTACTTCTCTATAACCCAGGGAGACTTCATGGCTGGATAACGGGGTTTCACAGCGCGGACAGTAGGGAAGAATTTTGTGGCCCTGATAAATAAGATTCTTTTTCCATAGTTCACTCAGAATCCACCATACAGATTCAATGTAATAATTTTCATACGTAATATAAGGGTGTTCTAAATCCAGCCAGAAACCAATCCTTCGGGTAAGCTCATCCCAGTCCTGCTTATAACGCCAGACGCTTTCTTTACATTTGGCATTAAACTTATCCACCCCATATTTTTCAATATCATCCTTGGTTTTGAAGCCCAGTTCCTTTTCAACCTCGATCTCTACGGGCAAACCATGGGTATCCCACCCGGCCTTGCGCTCTACACGATAGCCTTCCATAGTTTTAAAACGGCAGACAAAATCTTTAATGGTTCGTGAAATCACATGATGAATTCCCGGTCTGCCATTTGCTGTAGGGGGCCCCTCGTAGAAAATGAACGGATTGTCCGGATTCCGAGCTTCGACGCTTTTTTCAAAAATCTTGTTCTCGTCCCAGTATTTCAGAATTTCCTTTTCGATTTCCGGTAAATTCAATTGTGATGTTAACTCCTTATACACTTGCCTTCTCCACATTACTATGATACCAGTTTAAAACTTTTTTATCTGAATAAAATTAAAAGCTTCCTTTGCACCTTCGAGGTTTTCTCTTGCTTTTGCTGTATACTCCAAATACAATTCGAATTCTCACATTTTCTCCACAACTCTTTTCATCAAAAGTGTGAGTTTAGGTTCAGCTTCAGCGGCTACTTTTAGAATTTCCTGGATGTTCACAGGTTTCAGGGCATCGGGTAAACAAGAATCCGTGACCACTGAAAGACCCAGAACCCTCATACCGCTATGCACAGCTACAATGACTTCCGGTATGGTGGACATGCCAACCACATCAGCTCCGATAAATCGCAGAAAACGATACTCCGCTCTGGTCTCCAGATTTGGTCCCGGCAATCCCACATACACGCCTTTTTGCACCTTGATTTTTTCTTCCAGTGCAATTTGCTCAGCTATTTCAATCAGTTCGCGGGTATAGGGTTCTGACATATCCGGGAAACGCGGGCCCAGGGTTTCATCATTGGGTCCAATCAAAGGATTATCCCCAAATAGATTAATGTGATCGGTAATAATCATAATATCGCCAGGCGTAAATAAAGGATTCATGCCACCACAGGCATTAGAAACCAGCAGCGTGTGCGCTCCCAGAAATTTCATCACCCGCACCGGGAAAGTAATCTGTTTCATGGAGTAACCTTCATAATAATGGAAACGTCCCTGCATGGCCATGACCTGTTTTCCGCTAAGAGTCCCAAAAATGAGTCGGCCGGCATGACTCTCTACTGTTGAAATTGGGAAATGGGGAATATCCTCATAGGAAATTACCGCTTCTTTCTCAATTTCTTCAGCAAGAGCTCCTAAACCGGTACCCAAAATAATACCAATTTCGGGTTTAATTTTTGTTTTACTTTTTAAAAAATTACCAGCTTCTTCAATTTGAGCTCTTAACTCCTGCATTCTTCCCTCCCCTTAATTTTCTGGACTATGCTTTTTCTTTTTTATTTTTTCTATAAGTTTGGCACGTTCTTTTTCCAATCTTTCTCGTTCCGCTTCAAGCGCTTTTTTCTCAGCCTCAAGCCGTTCCCGTCGTTTCTTTTCTTGAGCTAATTTCTTTTCCAGTTTAATTTCTCTCATTTCTTTAACCAGTTCAATAGCCTGGTTTCTGTCCCGCTGTTTACCCCAAGCAGCGAAAAGCACGGTTCCGAGACCTGTACCAGCAGCGGTTGTAATCCACAACGCACTGGTGTTATCACTGTTATCACTTACCCCTCGTTCAATCAGGGTACCAAGAAAAAAACTGGCTCCAAAGCTCAATGCTCCGCCTCCAATTGAGTAAAGAACAAAATTTTTATTCTTTTTGTAATGATTAATTTCCTGTTCAGTAATTTGTATTCCTGTATCATCATAAACTGGAATTCTTTTCGCACAATTAGTAAAAATGAATCCCATTACACACAATAAAACATATACACATCGCATGAAATCCTCCTTGATTATTGTGTATAGTTTAGATAATTAATTGATCCGATATCCGTGGTCCCTTTGCCTGATCAGGTTCTTCGCCTTCCTGAGCAGGGTTCTCTGACTTTTTCTTCCAGTTTAAATCCGGTGCATTTTTAATCGAAGGATCTTCTTGTGAAGTCTGCACAGTTTTTGTATTTTCTTGAGATTCTCGATCACCGGCAAATTCTAATTTGGCCTGACCGGGAGTTTCTACTAAGCTGTTTCTTTTAGGTTTAGCTTCATATTTGCCAAAATCAAGGTCATCTTTTTCCAGGACACTAATCAATTCTAACTGAGAATTTAAGAGATGCTTTAAACGTCGGGCGAAAGATTCTTTTTGAGATTTTATCAGCACCAAATCGTTCTTCATTTTTTCTAATTTATGACGTGCATCTTCCAGAATTTTTTCGGCTTTCAGTTCAGCCTCCCGGATAATTAACTCGGCCTGACGTTCTGAATTCTCCTTCGATTGATTAATGGATTGCTGTGCATGCATCAGGGTCTCTTTCAGCGTTTTTTCCACATTCTGATAATCACGAAGTTGCGTGCGTAATTTTAATACTTCATCTGTAAGTTCATTTTTTTCTCGAATGAGCGTTTCAAATTCATCGGCGACCATTTCCAGAAAAGTTTCCACTTCCACCGGATCAAAGCCACGGAAGCTCTTTTTAAATTCCTGCTTTTTAATGTCTAATGGGGTTAGTCGCAAAATAAACACCTCCTGTTATTATTCAGGTTAATAATCATAAACTCGTTCCTTCATTTTAAAGCAAAAGCCAAATCTTGCAGTGTACTCACAAGAAAGACTTCTGCGACATACAACCCTATAATCAAAAGCATGGGTGAAATATCGATACCACCAAAATATGGGACAAATTGTCGAATTTTAGCCAACACAGGTTCCGTAATACCGATTAAAAAGCGAACGATCGGATTGTAAGGGTCAGCATTTACCCAGGACAAAATGACACGGATAATTACTGCCCAGATATACAATGTAATTAGTAAGTCCAGCAATTTAGCTAAAGCAAGAAATAGATTTGCAAAAATAAACATTCTATTCGTCTCCTCTAATGTACTGGCCTTTCACCAAAAATAGCCCGTCCAATGCGTACCATATTAGAACCTTCTTCAATCGCAACCTCAAAATCATCGGTCATGCCCATGGAAAGATATTTCATTTCAACAGCCGGCAAATTTTTTTGTACCAACTGTTCTTTTAACTGGCGAAGCAAAACAAAACAGGGGCGTACCTGTTCGGGGTCGGGTAAAAAAGCCCCAATAGTCATCAGTCCTTTTATATGTAATCTTGGATATCTTGAAATTTCTTCAATTGCAGAAAGCGTCTCTTCTGGTTTAAAACCAAATTTTGTAGGCTCACCTGAAGTATTTACTTCAATGAGGATATCCACATCTCTATTTACTTTCTCAGCCTGCTTTTGTAGTTCATGAGCCAGATGTAAACTATCCACCGATTGAATCATATCAGCAAACTGTAAGGCTTTTTTGACTTTATTGGTTTGCAAATGGCCAATCATATGCCAACTCACCTGGTTACCGATTATTTGATATTTGGGTAAAGCTTCCTGCACTCGATTTTCTCCAATTACTTGAATACCAGCCTCAATCGCCTCTAAAATCCGGGGCACCTCAACATTTTTAGTAACAGCCACGACGAGGACTTCCTCAGGATTTCTCCCAACCCTGGCGCAGGCTCTACTAATTATTTCTTTTACTTTTTCAATATTTTCTTTTATTAACATCTTATTCTAAATAAGATTAAAAATATAAAAGTTTGTTAAGTAAAAAGCAAATGAAAAGTTGAAAATGCCGTAAAACCTACGATAC
>CAZMEG010000125.1:0-250 GCA_964565205.1 uncultured Cytophagia bacterium | reverse complement strand
TACAAATTCCGGGGTTGAGAATGATGGGTATGTAACCTTGAAAGAATTTGCTCGTAATTTTTAATTTTGTAAAACCTGATTTTATTACAAAACAAGGAGAGTCACATGAATAGGTTTAAAATAGTATTTCACATGAATTTGATCATTTCTATGATTCAACCACGGTTACATTAACCCAGTAGCTGAAAAATACCTGGATAGAATAACCAAAGCGGTCAGCAACCGAAACCACTGGGTAGATTCGGGCAGA
>CAZMEG010000124.1:0-8240 GCA_964565205.1 uncultured Cytophagia bacterium | reverse complement strand
CTGGTTTCCAATATTTGTACCCTTCCAATTAATTTTTCTATCTCCTCAACCGGTATCCCCCCGGGCCGAAGTAACGTGGGTTTGGTGGTCAAATCGAGTACGGTGGATTCCACCCCCACCGGGCAACGGCCTCCGTCGATAATTAAATCGATAGACTCCCCCAGTTGTTGGGCTACATGTTCAGCCGTTGTGGGACTTAAATGGCCGAAGAGATTAGCACTTGGGGCTGCGACAGGAACCCCTGCTGCACGGATGATTTGCAGGGCTACTTCATGAGCAGGCATCCTCACCGCTACCGTTCTCAGACCGGCAGTCACTATGTCAGGAATCGAACTTGCCCTGGGCAAAACCAGCGTAAGGGGACCCGGCCAGAAATGATCGATGAGTTGCCGAGCTTTTTCAGGTACCTCTAACCAGATGTTTTCTACTTCACTCACCTCTGCCACATGGACAATAAGAGGATCAAAGTAGGGTCTCTGTTTTACTTCAAAGATTCTGGCGACAGCCCGGGCATTGTAAACATCGGCACCGAGACCGTACACAGTTTCAGTGGGAAAAGCTACGATTCCTCCCTGTTGGATAATTCTGGCCGCTTTTTGAATAGATTCGGCATCCGCTTTTAAAATGGTACTCATTATCAAATAATAGCTTTCAGGTTTTCCAGAACCTCCTGCATAGGTGGTGTGTCAAACCAGTTTCTCCCGGTGAGTTCATTAGCATAAGCTTTATAAACCATGGATATGGATCGGGCTAACTCTTCAGGCAATGGCTCAGGTGAAGATTTTACCAGTGCTTTCCAATTAACCCGGTCTATCTTTTTAGCTCTTTCCACTTCCCTGTACCATTCTGTTTTTCGATAATAAATTCGAGCAATTTCTTTACTAACGGGAAGGCCATCATAAGTAAAACGGCATTCATCCAGTGTCCCAAGAGCATCAACCAGTACCAGTTGTCGATTTTCATCAAAGCCAAATTCCACCTTGCCGTCTTCGTTGAAAAGTCCAAAACGTTGGGTTTCCTCTGTGATGAGGTTGTTAATTAGCAGGGTTCGTCTTTTCAACTCCTCCTGTTCACCGTTGCTCAGGTTACAAATGCGCCTGGCTTCTTCCCAGGTGACATACCGATCAATCGATTCAAGCTTTGTGGAGACATCGATAATTGGATTTTCGAGAACCTGACCGGGAGCAGGCATTTCACTTAAGCCAAGATCGGAGAGCTGCAAACTACCCTCCTGTAATCTGCGAAACACCGAAGATCCCTCAGGCAAAGCATTTCGATAAATTATTTCCAGAGGGATAAGAAAATTGATTCGCTCTTTCCGGTAAATGGAATAATCGTATGTGTTACCCCGCAATTCAGGTTTGATGACCCTCAACAAGTTAAATTCCATCGTATCAGAGGGTTTTTCAAGCTCGCTCAGCTTTTTGGCTTTCCCATCTTCCACGAGACCCAGATAATGGGACTGAATACCCATATCTTCGAGTTTTTCAAAGAAATAGGCTGAAGACATACAGATGGCTTTACCTTTATCTTCAATTTGATCAGGCATTTCTCCCCAATCAAATACTGAATAACGATCCGAGAAAATAAAACGACCAATGCCTGCTTTATCTGGTTCGGGTACTTTTATAACGATCAGGTCTTTTACACTACCCATTATTGCCTCCTGCAATTTCTTTTTATATGTAAACATTAAAATAATGTTATGAAAATGTCAAGGGAAAAGGCAGATCTCAGGAGGTAACCACATTAAAATGTTAAAAAAAATTTGAAAATTACCTCAAAAAGTTTTACTTGACATTTTTCCTAAAAAAATTAAATTAATAATTTGAAATATTTAAATATACGAAATATGCTCAACCTAACCAAAATTGCCAAAGCCCTGGCCGATGAAAATCGCTTTGAGATTCTTAAACTGATCGCGGATCGAGGCGAAATAAGTTGTGGGGAATTAACCCAAAAATTCGGCCTGGCCCAACCTACCATTTCCTATCATCTCAAAATATTACAGGATGCTCATCTTATTAACATGCGAAAAGCAAAACAGTTTGCCTATTTTTCAGTAAATTTTGATGTTATTAAACAATTTATCGATTTAATAGAAAACGCAATTCTCAAAAAAGTTAACCTGACTAATTCCTGAATGTCTGATTAAATATTGAAATTTATCTGATCAAGTTTTTGGAGTGTGAGGAGATTCCATTAACCAACTAATAAATTAAGTGAACTAAAAGGAAGGAGGAAAAAATGAGATACGTACCTCTTATTGGTCGGATTCTTTATTCACTTATTTTTATTATGTCGGGTTTAAATCATTTTATGAAGCACAGCACCATGACCAGTTATGCGTCCTCACAGGGAGTACCTGCGGCGGGCGTTGCGGTCATTATCACAGGTCTCATGATTCTGGCCGGTGGTTTGAGTATCTTATTAGGATTTAAACCCAAAATTGGTTCTTTGCTCCTGTTCATTTTTCTAATTCCAACCGCTTTTATTATGCACAAATTCTGGGGAATTAGTAATGCGATGCAAGCCCAGTCACAAATGGTTCATTTCATGAAAAACATTTCCATGGCAGGAGCCGCGCTAATATTCTACTATTTCGGAACCGGGCCTATCAGTATGGAGAAGACTGGCGAATGATTGCAGTCGTTGTTTGATGTGGTAAAAAATAAGGGCTTCAAGAAAATCTTGAAGCCCTTTTCTGTTTTACTTTCCGAAGTTTATTTATTCGCTTACTGTGACGGGCTTTCTTTTAGGTTTTTCCACACGAGGATGATTGGTGCCGAATACAAAGTCCCATAAAGGAGAACTCACTCCAAAACCCAGTTTCTCATTTTGATAATGATGCCTTGAGTGATGATGCTTTAAATATAAACCAATAGGCCCTTTCATGGGAAAATGATGGGTGGCGTAATGAATCATGTCGTAGCAAATGTATCCAAAAACAAAACCAGAGTAAAACGGTGCCAGATGAACTGGGTCTATGATTAATGAAAATAGCCAGTAAAAAAACAGTGCCAGTGGGATACTGATTACCGGGGGCATAACGAGTCGTCGTGAGTCCCGTGGGTAATCGTGATGAATCCCATGGGAAATATGATGGATATACTGACCAAAATTTGATTTAGGTTCATAATGAAAAACAAAACGATGAATAGCATATTCGGTAAAGGTCCAGACAAATATTCCTGTCAGAAACAGTACAATAATGGTTGGGAAGGACAATCCGTAGTTAGCAGACTTGTAAAGAAAGTAACTAACAACCGGTACAAATAAAATTAATGGCACAGCGGGATGTACATAAGTGAATTTATCCAGATATTTGTTTTCAAACAAAGGAACCGATTCATCTTTATTTGAAACATACCGTTTGGCCATCGTGTCCCTCCTTATTAAATGATTTCAAGTAATTGGTTTTGAAAAAAATTTTCAGAAATATAATAAATTTCTAGTTGTAAAACAAGTATTCTTTTTCTAAGATCAGCGAATTAATAGCATCTTGCGGATGAGGGTGATATTTCCAGCGTGTAACTGATAAATATAAACCCCTGAAGCTACTGGATGGCCTTCCTCATCCTTACCATCCCATATTTCTGAGTAAAAACCGGGGGCTCTTTCTGTATCTAACAGGGTTTTTACTAAAGTACCTTTTGTGTTAAAAATGCGTATCTGGATTCTTGATGTAATGGGCACTTCAAAGCTAATTTGTGTGCGAGGATTGAACGGGTTGGGAAAATTTTGTAGGAGCTGGAAAGTTTCTGGCAGTTTTAGTTCTGAAACAGGTACAGGTTCAATGCTGGTTACATTGGTCACCTTAAGATCCGCTATGATATTTTTATCTGCTATCTTAATATTTTCAATGGCAACAAAGGTGGGGACACCCTGATTGTCCCTGGAGTTTGGTATGGATTCGTCATTAAAAGTATCGCGAGTGCGGTCTCCTGTAAAGCTGCGAGCATCGAAGCTAATGGAACTAAATCCGGGGAAAGGATCGCCATTATCACCACGGTTGCCATTGAACAGGAATTGATGCATGGGAATGTTGCGCCGTAAATCGAGCTGTTCTACAATCTTAAGACTATCCATATAGGGGGTGGCTTCCTCCACATCGATGCGTCGATGAAGTTCATCATTCTGATGTCCCGTTGCATCGATATGATAGATAATTAAGCCAGAAGGATCGGGTTGGTCGAAATCCTTCTGTCGCCGGGTTAGTCCCTGATCAAATCCCAGATTTTGACGATTTTCAATCAAAAAATATTCGGTGGTATTTTCGCCATTTCGCCACAGTCGATAAGCCACGGGATTGGTTTCAACCGGTGGAATGACCACTCCGGTTAAATTTGTGGTTAAGTTGATTGGGGTTAGCCAGCCCAATTTGGCCTTACTCCAGGCGGTAAAATGTGAGGGGCTGGTGCCGAGGGGATCACCTTTACGATGACACCAGCCGCCACTACTCATGAGTCCCCACTCACCGATGCCTTCCGAGGAGCCATCGGTGTCGTACAAATCGGGCAACCCCAGAGCATGACCAAATTCATGGCAAAATACCCCTATGGTGCCATTTTCGGGTTCCAAGGTATAGCCACTTATTAGAACGCCATCACGGGTTTGCGGTTTAATGGATGATTTGTGTGACCACAGGTAATTGAAATGTGCTGGAAAATTTTTGGTGTAAATTTCTTCAGCACCGGGGCCAGCGTGTACCACAAACAAGGCATCTACCACACCATCCTGATTGTTGTCAAACTGGCTAAAATCCACATCGGCATCAGCCAGTTCAATGGCTTCTTCCACCAGGCGTTTTACATTATTGGGATATGCTCCGAAACCATAGTCATCTGCCGTTCCTGACATTTTATCCCTGTTAACATAAAAAGCCAGCGACTCAGGGGCCGTGTACCAGCGAGTGACCACCCCGGTGATATCGAACTGTCCGTAAGAATTTTCCAGATAAAAATCACGCATACTACCAGTGTAAACACTGAGACTACCTGGATGGCGATAAGTGCTTAAACTGAACAACATTTGATCAAAATGTTCGGGTGTGTAGAGAGAATCCGAATTAGGAAAATTAGAATCATTTTGATGAAACCAGCGGTAATCCGGAAAATCGATCAAAATAATTAAAGCTTTCCAGGCACCGTTAATCTGGGCAGGCTCCAGGAGTTCATCGGGTTCACTTTTTTCCAGGGGAAGATTTAATAAATTTTGGTAACTCTGAGAGAGTTCTTTGTTAAAGATGCCAGGAGGACCGGCTGGCGGCATTAAGCAAATTTCTTGAGAGAAAGCCGTGGTCAGAATCGACCAATAAAAAATAAATACAATTTTTATTAAATTGTTGAACATACGGTGTATTTGATTGATCGGTGAACTGACGATAAGTTTTTAATAAATTTACAAAAATTCAAGTTAAATTATTTCAATATAATTTACCAAAATCCTTGCATTTGTGAATTACAACATTTATTTTAATTTTAAAACAATAAAATTTAATAATGAAAGCAGCGATAATAAAACATTTAAAACGGTGGTGTCAAAAAAATCATATTGATCTGTGTGTACTTTTTGGGTCACAGGTTACAGGTAAAACCCACGCTGGCAGCGATGTAGATATTGCTATTTTAAGTTTAAAGCAGTCCGATTTATTCAAACAATGGCTACACCTCAACGGAGAACTTGAAGACCTGTTTGGCCATCCAATTGATCTTGTTATTCTTGAACCAGACACAGACCCGGTTTTGCGCCTGGAAATATTCAGGCATGGTAAACCACTCTATGAGTCCAACCCTGGCTTATTTTTTGAACAATATTTCACTGCCATTAAAATATATGAAGATTCAGAACCTTTGCGTCGTCTACGTGATCGGGTGCTGGCAAGACGAATTCTTAATTTGAAATATGTAGATCGGAAAAAGTATGTCTCCGCAGTCGATTAAAAATAAAATAGAACAGCTTGCGGCTTTTCTTAGTGATTTGCAAAAACTTGAAAATATAAGTTTCGAGGAATTTCAGCAACACAGGCATTATGAAGTTGAACGTCTGTTAGAGTTATTAGTTATTTATGCCAGCGACATCTTACTTAATATATTTTCACAACGCAATGAGGAAATACCTACCACCTTACGTACAACATTTTTACGAGCTGGAGAAGTTGGCATTTTGCCAGCGGATCTTGCTAAACGTTTAGCCGATGCAGCGGGAATGAGGAATTTGCTGGTTCATGCTTATGCAAAGGTAAATTTAAGAATTATTTATGATAGTATTAGACCAGCCTTGCAAGATTTCAGTTCTTTTCTTGCCATTATTTCGGAAATGAATGATTTAATAAAGTCCAATCATTAAAATCCTGCCTTGCAAATTTGCTCCTGCTTTTCTATATTCCCAGATAAAAAGAAGGATGGTATGAACCGGCGTGATTTTATTAAAAAAACCACTCAGACTGGACTCTTACTGGGTGTTGGTCATTTTGCTATCATTTCTTCCGGTTGTCGCAAGACCTATGATTTTGAACTTTTGCTCAAGGATGGTTGGATTATCGATGGCACAGGTAATGACGGCTTTCGAGCAGATATCGGCATCCGCGGAGGCAAGATAGCCGCACTGGGGCGCCTGGAAGTAAGTCAGGCATACCGTGTAATTAGTCTGGATGGATTAACGGTTGCTCCCGGCTTTATTGATGTCCATTCTCATAGCGAAGAAGAATTGCTGGTAAATCCTAAAGCCGAAAGTAAGATTCGTCAGGGAGTAACCACGGAAATCCTTGGGCAGGATGGTGGTTCAGTAGCCCCACTAACTCCCGAAATGCAGGCAAAAAGAAACCAGCGCTACCAGGATCGCTATGGTATCACGGTAGACTGGCTGGATTTTACCAGATATTTCAAGCGACTGGTTGAGTCTGGAATTGCCGTGAATGTGGCAACTCTTGTTGGTCAGGGGACGTTGCGTGAATATGTGCTGGGTATGGAGGATCGCCCTGCCAGTCCTGCTGAAATGAATCAAATGAAAGAGCTGGCAATGCAGGCCTTGCAGCAGGGAGCGCTGGGGATTTCTTCCGGTCTGGAGTATACCCCGGGAGCTTTTGCCTCCACTGAGGAAATTACCGAATTGTGCAGCGTCATGTCCGACCGCAGTGGACTTTACGCCACCCACATGCGTAACGAAGACGACCACGTACTGGAAGCTGTGGATGAAGCCATTCGCATTGCTCGAAACGCTGACACAAATTTACACATTTCACATTTGAAATGTATGGGCAGGCGCAACTGGGATAAACTGGATGAACTCCTGGCCAGAATCGAAGAGGCACGAGCTGGTGGATTGTCCGTAACTTTTGATCGTTATCCGTATGTGGCTTACAGCACCACTCTCGCATCTTTGATGCCGTTATGGGCCCGAGAGGGCGGAACCGAAAAATTTCTGACTCGCCTTCAGGATGCTTCTTTAATCACAAAAATCAGGTCAGCAACTCTTGCAAAAGTTAAGATGCTTGGCTCCTGGGAAGCCGTAGTAATCAGCACGGTAAATTTAGAAAAGAATCGAACTTTGACCGGCAAAAGTGTCGCTGAAATAGCACGCACCCGCAATCAGGAGCCATTTGAAGTGGTTCGTTCGCTTATTATTGAAGAACGCAATCGGGTGGGTATGGTGGGCTTTTCCATGAGCGAAGAAAATACCGCAAGAATTCTCGCCCATCCTTTATGTATGATTGCATCTGATGCTTCGGCTCTGGCTACCTATGGAGTTTTGAAACGGGGCACCCCCCATCCTCGTGCTTTTGGTACCTTCCCCCGTGTACTGGCAAAATATGTACGCCAGGAGAAAATCATGTCTCTGCCGCAAGCCATTCATAAAATGACAGGCCTTCCAGCTACCAAATTTGGTTTAAAAAACCGCGGACAAATTTATAACGGTTATATGGCAGATATGGTAATTTTCGACCCCGAGACGATCCAGGATCGCGCTACCTTTTCCAATCCTTATCAATATCCCGCAGGCATTGAATATGTGCTGGTCAATGGTGAAGTGGTGGTTGAGAAAGGTGAACATACCGGAACTCTACCCGGTAAGATTTTAAAAAGGATTTAATTGGTGTGATATTTGTTGGGGATATTTTAGAATTATGTACTTATGTTGCCAACTGATCTTCTTTTGGATAAAATTTATAAATAATGCAAGCTAAGTTAGCGTTATATAATCATCTGATTTCAAAATTTGGTGAACAGCGGGTTTTTACC
>CAZMEG010000123.1:0-8251 GCA_964565205.1 uncultured Cytophagia bacterium | reverse complement strand
ACTACAGCGATAAAATTGTGCCGTTTACTAAATCTACCCTCCAATACAGATATGAGGACATTGCTAATTTGTCCGGTGCCAGAGCTTTAATCCATACACGCTATGGGAGGATAGTTATTCGGTTGTTTGCCAATGACGCTCCTTTAACCGTATTAAATTTTGTACGTTTAGCTGAAAAGGGATTTTATGATGGCCTGACATTTCATCGTGTGGTGCCTAATTTTGTGATACAGGGCGGCGACCCACGCGGAGATTCCTGGGGCTCACCAGGTTACTCAATACGTTCCGAATTTAATCTACACCCTTATCTAACTGGAACAGTGGGTATGGCCAGCGCAGGTAAAGATACAGAAGGGTGTCAATTTTTCATCACTCATTCCCCTCAGCCGCATTTAGATGGTCGTTACACTGTATTTGGTCAGGTCATTGCCGGTCAGGAGGTGGTAGACGCGATTCAGGAAGGGGATACCATGGAATCGGTAGAAATTAAAAAATAAATCACAAATGCTTATTAAATTAATAGATTCAGCTCATGGAGTACTGGAGTGAAGGCTTATTTGAGGATTGAAAAAATGTTTTCCATTAATCTAACCCTCCAGTACTCCATTAAGCTATTGTGAATTTAAAAATACAAATATTTTTTCCAGTATTCGTTTTCTCGTGCCTTTGCACGGACCAGATGCAGATAAAAATGGCTGCTTAAGGGTTTAGGCCGATTTAACAATTTCAACCCGGCCTCTTTTGGTGTCTGGTCTCCCTTCATGGTGTTGCAGCGTTTGCAAGAAGTCACCAGATTCTCCCATACGGATTTACCCCCTCTTGATTGTGGAAGAATATGGTCCAGGGTCAATTCATCAGGAGAACCAACTTTTCCACAGTATTGACAGGTGTAGTTATCGCGCAAATAAATGTGCCGTTTGGAGAACGCCTTCTTACGATACGGGATGTTCACATAATGAATCAACCGAATAACTGCGGGTACAGGAATTTCGGTTGAAGGAGAACGCATAACATAGGGCGTGTTCTCCTCACTACGCGCAACACCCTTAACAATCATGATAATGGCGCGCTCCACACCACAAATGTGAATAGGTTCATAACTTGAATTTAAAACTAATACCTGTCGAAACATCATCCTACAACTTTTTTTGACATAAAAAATAATTATTGAAAACTTATTAAGCAAGTATTTATTTACTTTTCTCTTGAAAATTTGTTCCTAAAATGTTAAACTATACGGCTCAAAAATTAAACAAAATAATTAACTTATAAAAAATACTGATGTTTTATTTTAACAGGCCGAGGTGACCCCCATGCGTATCGTAATTGTTGGATGTGGAAGGGTGGGCATGCACCTTGCCAAAATGCTCTCCAGAGAGCATCACGAGGTGGTGGTCATTGAGCCTGACAAAGAAAAAGTAAAAAAAGCAGAAGCAACCCTGGATATCCTGGCCATCGAGGGGAGTGGTGCCAGTGCTCAGACCCTGGTTAAGGCCGGGATAAAAAACGCAGAACTTCTGGTAGCCGTTTCCGCTATTGATGAAGTCAACATTGTAGCCTGCATGTTAGCGGATAAATTTGGTGTACCCAAAAAAATTGCGCGTGTACGCAATCCCGAATATAGTGCCGTAGATGCCGTCCTTACACCCAAACAATTAGGCATTGATTTAATGATTAATCCGGAATATGAAACTGCGCAGGAAATTGTTCGATTGATCCGACGGGCCGCCGCCACCGACGTCATTGAATTTGCCGAGGGAGCTATTCAACTCATGGGGCTTCGCCTGGATAAAAAAGCTAAGGTTTTGTCCCAGCGATTACGTGACCTGACCATGCAAATCCCAAATTTAACTTTCCGCACCGTGGCTATTATTCGCAATGGAAGAACTATTATTCCAACCGGGAATGATTATTTGCATGATGGCGATCAAATATTTGTGGTGTCCAAAACCGATTCCATTCCTCAGCTATTGGAACTGTGTGGCAAGTCCAATGAAAAAATAGAAAAAATCATGATTTTAGGTGGAGGAAAGGTTGGACGTATGGTAGCAAAAGAATTAGAAAAGGATAAAAGCCTGGATATACGTCTGATTGAATCCAATCGTTGGAAATCTCAATTTGCGGCCGATCAATTAAAAAGGACGCTGGTAATTCGTGGTGACGGTACCGATTTAGATCTGCTTGCTTCCGAAGGCATCGTCGATATGGACGCTTTCATAGCCGTGACTCAGGATGAAGAAACAAACATCATTACCTCGCTTTTGGCCAACCATTTGGGTGTCCGGCGTACCATAACCATGATTCACCAGGCGGATTATTTCCCTCTGATGAAAACCATTGGTCTGGATACGGCTGTGGACCCAAGAATTCTTACCGCCAATGCTATCGAACGTTTTATTCATCGAGGAGAAATAGTTTCAGTAGCCACTTTGAAAGGGCTGGATGCTGAAGCCATTGAACTGATTGCTCAGCAGGATTCGCAAATCGTCAAGAAACCCCTCAAAAATGTGAAATTCCCCAAAGGCGCCATTATTGGAGCTGTAACTCGAAACGGTGAAGTGTTTGTACCTACTGGCAATTCACAAATAAAACCAAATGACAAAGTGGTAGTTTTCGCTTTACCTAAAGCGGTAGCTGAGGTTGAAAAAATCTTTGAATAATGGATGGCAAAGCCGTACTTCATGTTCTTGGAGCTCTCCTTTTATTCTTAGGGGCATCACTTATTTTACCGATCATTGTTTCTTTTTATTATAATGATGGTGATTCACTCCCTTTATTGCAATCTTTGTTCCTCATTATACTGATTGGTCTGGTGGCGTGGCGTTCAACCCCGGCAGGAAGGGATTTGCGAATCAGAGAAGGATTTGCCGTAGTGACTTTTGGCTGGCTAATTTTTGCCGGATTGGGTTGTCTTCCCTTTGTCCTGGCCGGTAGAGGGATTTCTTACACCGATGCTTTCTTTGAAACCATGTCCGGTTTTACTACTACCGGTGCAACCATTATGACCGATATTGAATCATTGCCACACGGATTACTTTTCTGGCGTAGCATGACGCACTGGCTTGGTGGCATGGGGATCATTGTCCTCTCACTGGCTATTTTGCCCATGCTTGGTATCGGAGGTATGCAGTTATTTAAGGCCGAGGTGCCCGGTCCCGTGGTGGACAAACTTACCCCGCGCATTCAGGATACAGCCAAGAATCTATGGGGTGTGTATGTTTTATTGTCCCTGGCCGAAACTGTGCTTCTCCTCTCCGGTGGCATGAATTTGTTCGATGCCCTGTGCCATACTTTTGGAACCATGGCCACCGGAGGATTTTCTACAAAAAACAGCGGAATGATGTTTTACAATAACCTGTATATTCAATATGTTGTTATAATGTTTATGATCATCGCCGGTTCAAATTTTTCACTCCACTACCGTGCTTTAAAAGGTGATTTTAAAAGCTATCTTGAAAATAGTGAATTTAAATTTTATATTGGTATTATAAGTTGTGCAATTTTTTTAATCTTTTTAGATTTATTTTTTAAAAAATCTTATAATATTTCTGATGCCCTGGTGAAATCTTCTTTTCAGGTAGCCTCGCTTATGACTACTACCGGTTTTCACAATGCCGATTATGAAACCTGGTCCGTATCTTCCCAGTTGATTTTGGTTTTCCTGATGTTTATTGGTGGATGTGCGGGGTCTACTGGTGGCGCGATCAAAGTGATCCGAGTTTTAATCACCACTAAATTTGGGTTGATACAAATGAAAAGACTCTTGCATCCCAGTGCTGTTTTGCCTGTTCGATTGGGTGCTCGATCTATACCAGATGAATCGGTGGCAGATGTTTTGGGGTTTTTTCTGATTTATTTAATTATATTTGTTTTCGCCTCAATTATTATGAGCTTAATGGGCCTTGACATCATAACCTCTGTCAGTACCGTCATTTCCACACTGGGTAACATTGGACCGGGTATTGGCACCATAGGTCCCACAGAAAATTATGCTCACATTCCAGTTCTTGGCAAGTGGTTGTTAAGTTTTCTCATGTTAATAGGGCGACTGGAAATTTTTACCGTCCTGATTATATTTTATCGACATTTCTGGGTGAAATAAAATTTAATGCATAGATTTCCAAACAAATTAATTGTTTATCTGCAACTTCTTCTTTTTTCAAATCTGCTTTATCTAATCTGGACTTATAAAAGTTCAGCCCAGGATGCAGGGAAGGTTCGAAGAATTGTCATTGGCGATATTTTGGGTCGTACAGATATACTTGATGTTAAAATTCCCACTAAAAAAGGATTGATCCCTGTTTTTGGGGAGGGAGACAGTAAACCCTTTCATATCATCCACCAGAGTCCTACCGAGCTGGTCTTACAACTCAACACAAAAAACAACCCGGATTCCAGGCATATTAACCAGATTGTTTACCGATTGTATCGAAACGAAAGGGCGCTAATTTCTGCTCTCATTTTAGAAGAAGTGGATTTTGCCATACTTGAAAATGAGGAATCTGCCTTAGAAGTCCTCAATTCAAATCCAAATATTCGTCCAATTCCTATTACATTAACCACCAATACCGTAAAAATGATTTGTTATAATTTACGCCATACTCTTTTTAAATCAAAAAATGTGCGATTGGCTCTGGTTTATGGAATTAATCGTATGGAAATCATTCGTGAACTATTGGGAAACAAAGCCGATTTAGCCCGCGGTCCTTTTAATAGTGATTCGCCTTACTATACTTCTCAATTAAAATTGTATCGTTATAATCCCAAGCGGGCGCTACGACTATTGAGAAAAGAGGGTTGGCGCGACACTGATCATGATCGCATTCTGGATAAAGAGGGGATCCCCTTTAGATTCCAATTGCTTTACGCGCGTGGTTTAACCCTTGATGAAGCCATTGCCAGACGCATAAAAATTTATTTAAATAAAATTGGTATTGATGTGGTCCCCAAACCGGCCACCCGACGTCAGATCAATGAGGCTCTGGGTAAATCAAATTTTGAAGCCGTCCTGCTGGATCATACTTTTGCAGATAATGTAAAAAGCCTGGTGGACTTTTTCTCCGCAAAAGGTAATGAAAATTTCACCGGTTATAAAAGCAATACTTTTGAACGTTATGTTTTATTTTATTATAAAACCCAGAATCCAAAAACTCGGAAGACCCTGATCCAGAGCATGCAAAATCTTGTGAACAAAGATCAACCGGTAAATTTTTTATATTTTAAATGGCTAACTCATTATATGATTAACATAAAAAAATTCACCAATTTCAGAGATCACGAAGGGAATATTCGTCCATTTGAAGAATGGATAATAAGACCTTCATTAGAAAAATAAAGCCATGGCAAAAATCAAAAAAAAGATAAAAATTCAACATCGCCTTTTAACTCGACTCCTCATATCGCATATTTTGATTGTGGCCCTGCCCTTGTTTTTAACCGGTAAAGTTTTAATCGATACGGCGCAGGATTCCATTGAAAAAACCATACTGGAGCGCAATCTGGAGTTTGCCCGACGTTCTACAAGAATCATTGAATTGACTTTAAACACAGCCCAGAATCTCATTCGTCACCAGGCGAAGAATCCATCCATATATGAAATGAATCGGAGTGCGCAGGAGCTGGTCATCAATACCATGAAGAGTGAATTCGATCTTTTTAATAAAGTCTCTATTCTTGACACCCTGGGACATCTCCTGGTGTCCACTTCTTTTGAGGACGAACTGGCCCAAAAATCGGGGGTGGATGGTAGAATCGATGCGGTGCTCAACGGGTTGAGCTTGCATTCCGACGTCTATTTTTCCGAAGAACATTTACCTTTATTGGATATTTATGAACCCATCCGGCATCACAATGAGGTGGTGGGCATTCTTTATGCTGTGGTTGAATTAAAGGCCATGTGGGATCTGGTACAGGAAAATGTAATAGGCGAAAAAGGCGAAGCCTTTATTTTTAATAAAAATGGTGAATTTATTGCTCATTCAGATCGCAAAAAAGTTTATATGAAAAAAAGATTTACCAATCAGGAAATTATCAATAAAATCCTGAGAGGGGAAAGAGGACACACGATTTACCGAACCGAAGATAATGTGGAAATGGTAGCCGCCTATGCTCCTATTGGGAATTTTGGCTGGGGTGCCATGATTCAGCAACCTACTTCCGAGGCCTTTGCGCCTGCCCGCAGGATGCGGTTACGCGTCTTTGAAGCTATTTTTGCCAGCGTGCTTTTAGCGTCTCTCATTGCCTTTTTCTACACCCGCTGGATAGTAAAGCCGGTGGATCATCTGGTCTCGGGTATGGAACAGTTCTCACGAGGTGCGTTACATTACCGCATTGAAAAGGTAAGCAGTGATGAGATAGGCACTCTTGCCGAACATTTCAACGAAATGGCCGAACGCTTGATCGAATTTCAAAATACACTTAAACGCACAGAACGATTGGAGACCCTGAGTAAATTGGCCTCGGTACTTTCTCATGAAATTCGTAATCCACTGAACTCCATGGTCATCAACATGCAGATTTTGAAACGGGAGTTGTCCAAAGAAGTCATCGATAAAGAAAAAGTGGAAAGGTTCTACAACGTCCTGGCTTCTGAAATAAAACGGGTAGATCAACTGGTCACCGACTTCCTGTTGATTGCTCGACCACCCAAATTGGAGAAAAGCAAAGTAACAATTAATGAAATTTTAGATGAAGTCATCTTAATGCAGCAGGCAAATGCACTGAAGCAGGGCATTCGCATTGAACGTGTGTTTGCTGATAAACCGATACAGGTTGAAGTGGATGTGGCTAAAATGAAGCAGGTTTTTCTGAATTTGATCATTAATGCCATTCAAGCCATGCCAGGCGGGGGAAGATTGAAAATTATAGTTAAGGAAGCCGATCCAAACACGGTGATTCTTTCTTTCATAGATACCGGCCACGGGATAAAAAAAGAAGATCTAAATAAAATCTTTGATTTTTATTATTCCACAAAAAAAGAAGGAACAGGTTTGGGACTGGCAATTGTGCAACAGATTATTGAAGAACATAAAGGTCGAATAACTGTGGAAAGCGAAGAAAAGACAGGCACTACCTTTACAATTTACTTGCCGAAAACGGCTTGATGCTTTTTAATATAGCCTGAGTGTTCTTCCTGGTAAAAACAATTTTGAATTTAGGGTCAGGCTAATTCTTAAGATGAATTTTCTTTCCCGCCTTTGGTGATTTTATTAATCCCGGTTTTAGCTTTAATCAAATGCCAGACGGTTTCCAGCAATTCTTCGTCTTTTTTGAGGTACTCGATGATTTCATTTAATAGCTTATTTTTTGATGAATAAGATTCTGATCGATCGTGTATGGCTGGGGTCTCCGATGTTTTAACCTCTGCTTCTAACTGAGGCTGGTAGCGCCCCCTCAGTAACCAGGCGATATCCACACCAAATTTTTGGGCAAAATTCATTAGAAAGCTCAACGGGGGTTCATTCTTACCATTCTCATATTCAGAGACTGAGCCTTTTGAGATACCAAACAACCGGGAGATGTCCTCCTGTTTCAGCTCTCGCTCCAAACGAATACTTTTTAATCTCTTACCCAGTTGTTTTCGATATTCCAGAACCTGCGGGTCAATTCTCATTTTATTCTCAAATATACGAATATTTTTCAAATAATTGTTGACAATTTCAGTTAAATGAATTATATTAATTAAAATATAAAATAGCCTACCTAAAAATGCAACATCCGGAAAGGAAAAATTTAAAGAGAATGTAATTTTTTTTCAATATAAAGTTTATTCGTAAAAATTTCAACAGTTAATTTAAAATTTGCGTAAATCATGGAATCGGAATCAACTATAATCAGGGAGATTGAAAATACCGTTGCAGGGGGAGCTTATTCAGATTGGCAAATTGGAATTACAACAGATCCAATCCAGCAGAAAGCCCACCTTGGTAATCCATTGATCTGGGTACATTGGGAAGCTGATTCGGTGAAAACTGCCAGGAATGTTTATAACCATTTTTTACAAAAAGGGATGAAAAGCGTGAGCCCACCAGCAAAAAAGGCCACGTTTGTATATATTTTACCTGCTCACATTCCATAAGCAAATTTAACACCGAGAGTCTATACCTGCATTTTTCAAAACCCTATAAAGGTGTTTCCAGCATGACAGTAGGGGCGGCAAATTTCATCATTCCATCACTTCTCTTTGCCTTTCTACGTACTTTTATGCAATTAGAAACACACATCGAAAAACTAAAAATATATACCTGAATAA
>CAZMEG010000122.1:0-8253 GCA_964565205.1 uncultured Cytophagia bacterium | reverse complement strand
CGCCAGAAGTGACCAGATCGAATTGGGCTTTATTCTTGTCCAGCATCTGGTAGTATTCTTTCGGAATGCTTTCCCGGGCCGTGTGAGCTTCGCACTTGAATAGTTCCGCGGCCTCGAAAAAGGTCAGCTCTTTGGATTCAATGCCATCGGTGAGGAAAAACTTTTTCAACTTACCTTTGCGGAAGAAAGTTAACAATTTGTCCTCGTTTAGCTGTAGCGCTTTTCGTCCGGTGCGGGCTTTTTTCGGCATTCGTTTTATTTTTTCAAAGAGATCGGCTTGTTGGTCACGAATTTCGCGTATGAAATGGAGATATTCCAGCTCAGATTTTTCTTCCTCCTCTTCGCCCTGGTAGCTTTTCCTGTCGGTGAGTTTTTTATACAAAGCATCACCAAACAATTTATGGCTTGAAAGCACCTCTTCTTCGGTTAAGTATTTAGCATCCTCGCCCAGGGTATCGTGAAACGCCTGAATTTTGGCCTTGATGCTGTCCTCCAGACCGAGGTGTGGCTCCGAAGTGGCCGTGGGAAAAAAGTTGAAGATGTGGATCTTGCTGTGTTCGGTTTTCACGCGATTGACTCGGCCTACACGCTGCATGACCTTGGCCGGATTCCAGGGGAGGTCGTAGTTTACCACCATATTCGAGCGGTGGAGGTTCACCCCTTCAGAAAGAACATCCGTAGAAATCAGAATTCGAATTTGATCGCTTTGCGCTTTGTTGTTTGGATCAAAATTTTCTCGGATCAAATCCCGGGCAACGGCTGGGCTTTTCTTCTCCTTTTTAAAAATGCCTCCGTCACTGCAATAAAATAGAACCCGATTGGGAAAGGCTTTGTTTAGACTTTCCAGGAGATATTCGCCGGTTTCCTTGGATTCTGTGAACACCAGGAGCTTACCCTTTCTCAGAAGCGTATTTTGTTTTAACTCTTCGATAAATTTGTTCAACTTTGGATCATGGTGAATGTTCAGCCATAGTTTTTCTATGTTTTTTAAGGTTTCCAGGTCGTTTTTCAGATCATGAATAAACTGAGGAATAAATTCCGACGCGTTATACTTTTGTACTTTTTCCTCTTCCACAAGTTTGAGCAGAAAGGCCTCATTGTCTGAATCTAACAAATCGTAGACATTAACCTTTTTGCTGATGTACACGGTACCGCTATTGTACATGTCAATAAATTTTTCATAAGACTCCACAAATCGGCGTAAGGTCTTTTTAAAAGCGTAAAAACTGCTTTCCAGGCGCTTCACCAGAATGCTCTTCATGAATCCGCCCACGTTGCGTTGCGATTGCTTTTCGAATTCGCTGAGTGGTTTTTTCAAGTAGAGCAAAGGTGTATACCGAGAATAGGTGAATTGTTTCAAAAGTTCAACCGTTTGATTGAATACGATATTGGTTTTATCGTCAAATGTATAAATAATGCGCATCGGGTCATCTATTTCTGGAAAGGTAAGCCCCTGTTTCCTGAGGTCTTCGCTGAAATAGTTCATCACTTCGGTTCGAGTACGTCGAATCATCACGTACTTCAGCACCTTGTCCCGTACCTCTTCTGAAATGCTCTTGACTGTTTCCACATATTCTGGATCTTGTTTTTCATACTGATTGAGACGCTTTTTGAGAGAGTTGAAAAATCTTTCCAGATTTGGAACGCCTGGAATGGTGCTCTTTTTGGGTATTTGAAACAATTTTAGTTGACTGTAAATGTCGTCAACGGTGTTGTTTAATGGGGTGGCGGATACCAGGATGACTTTTTTACCCCAACATATCTGGTGCAGCTTTTCATATCCCTGGGTAACTTCATTACGGAAGCGGTGGGCTTCATCAACGATTACATAATCAAATTGATCGTACCCCTTTTTGATTATTTGATCCAGCTTGCCGTGCGATTTTACTTTAAAACCTCTAACGCCAAAATTGAAGAAGGTTTCATACCAGTATTCTTGCAGTACCGGCGGGCAGATAATTAAAATTTTTCCTGGCAGTTGTTGTGCGAGTAAAGCAGCGATATAGGTTTTACCCATCCCCACCACGTCTGCGATAAATACGCCGTTATAAGCGTCGAGAATTTTTCTGGCTGCCACAACCGCTTGTTTTTGATATTTTAAGTCTAAAAATCCTTCTGGCAAGTAAGCCGCGCTATCCTCTTCATCCAGATTGATGTCTTCTTTGAAATATTCATAGAGGAATTTTAAATAGAGCTCATAGGGAGTGATCCGGTCATTCAACCAGGTGTGCTTTGTGATGGTATCGACATATTCTTCCGAAACGTCTACTGCATCCTTCCACAATTCTTCGAACCGTTCAAGAGCAAACTTGACATCAGCACTGTTTTTCAATTCCACATTAAATTCACGGTTAGCTACCAAGCCAGATTCTGAAAAATTACTGGAGCCGGTAATAACTCTACCATAATCCATGTAGTCGTCGCTGAATCTACTGATATAAACTTTCGCATGTAGATTTCCACTGGGGTAGGCTTTAATCTGCAATTTTCCATTCTGTAAGAATTCAATAAATTTCTGGATGCCTAATTCAACGTTGTAGGAATCTTCTGAATTTTCAAGCTCAGATATAGTAGCCTCGGAATATTTTTGCTTAATTTTCTTGTGGGATTCAAAATCAAACGCTTTTTGCTTTTGCACACTTTCCAGAATTTCAAAGCTGGTTGGATCAACTTTCATACCCACAAGAATGCGAATTTTTTCGATGGATTCCAACGCGTCATAGAGCCGATAGAAACCGGTGGTTCTGAAATAGCCGACAAGAACATCAAAGAACTTCACGTGCTTGAGCGTTTTTTTAAAGCGATCAAGAAGAGTTTGGCCAGGTTCATTGGTGAAAAAAGTGAGGTCAGTTTGCACATTGCTTGAGTAAATCGGGTTTTCCATGTGGGATTTAAATTTTCTGATCTTCTTAAGATTTTACATAAATTAAGTTAAATTTGCGAATATAAATTACAAAAAAGGGCTCAATTTGTCAATTTAAAAAAGTGTTTAACAAAACCAATTAATAGATGTTTAGCTTTTTAACTCTTCCCTCCACTCCCATTTTGGGAGGTCATAAGTAAAAACAAGCTCCCGCAACGCCGCCATACCCGCAACGTAATTTTTTAAAACATTTCCGTTGTGAGCCTTGCAGCTCAATCCTTTTAACACATACATTCCCGTGTGTGAGCATGATAGTGGAAATTGCTTTGTGGCTTTCTAAAAAAAACTCACGCCACGCCGCAACGTTCGCTACGTCATTTTAAAAGATTTTCGTTCCGATCTTTGTCGTGGTACGATAAAATAGTCTTTAATCCATTTCCTAAGTGGAAGCTCTCAATCGATACGAATGAGATACAAAATGTAACACATACGTCCCCGTTTGTGAGCATGGTCGTGGGAATTGCTCTCTGACTCGTTAGTCCATTTCCTGAGTAGCAGTTCTCAATGGAGATGCATGAGTTACAGAGAAAACTTGGTACCGTTAGAAATTTATCAAATATGCTTTGATTGATTCCTCGGAGAATTTTATATTATAAAAATTCCTGAGCTTTATTAAATCTGTTAAGCCTAAAAAGGAGAAAAAATATGAAAGCCGTAGTGATCACCAAACCTGGAGGCCCTGAAGTTCTTAAATTACAGGAAGTCGAAGACCCTTCCCCTGGATCACATGAAATTCTGGTTCGTGTTCATGCGACTGCTCTTAATCGAGCCGATTTGCTGCAACGCATGGGGCGTTACCCTCCACCACCTGGCGTACGAGCTGATATTCCTGGACTTGAATTTGCCGGTGAAGTGGAAGGCATCGGTGAAAATGTTGAGCGTTTTAAACCAGGCGATAGAGTGATGGGATTGCTCCCCGGTGGGGGTTATGCCGAAAAAATTGTGACCCACGAACGTATGGCCATGCCCATTCCGAATAATTTGAGTTTTGAGGAAGCCGCCTCCATTCCAGAAGTTTTTATGACCGCGTACGATGCGCTTTTCCCTCAGTTACAATTAAAACTTGGCGAACGCCTTCTGGTGCATGCCATCGGTAGTGGTGTGGGAATTGCTGCTCTGCAACTGGCCAAAATTGCCGGTGCTGTAGTATTTGGTACGGCCGGTTCCAGCGAAAAGTTAAAAAAAGCTGCCCAACTGAACCTGGATCTGGGCATCAATTATAAAACTCAGGATTTCGAAGAAATCCTATTAAATGAAACCAGAAACCAGGGCGTCGAAGCCATTTTAGATGTAGTGGGAGCCAGTTACTGGCAAAAAAATTTAAATTGCCTGGCACCAAAAGGTCGATTAATCCTGGTGGGACTTTTAGGCGGAGTGAATATCCCTGTAGATTTAAGCATGATCCTAAGAAAACGGTTACGAATTTTCGGTACGGTCATGCGCGGACGAACTCTGGAAGAAAAAATGACTCTTACCCAGGAATTTCAGAAACATGTGCTGCCTCTATTTGCTGTGGGTAAAATAAAACCGGTAATCGATCAAATTTTTCCGTTGGATAAAGCTGCCGAAGCCCATGCTTATATGCATGCCAATAAAAACTTTGGTAAGATTGTTTTGAAGGTGGTAGGATAAGAGAGATGGGTGATGGGTGATGGAAAAAGGGAAAGTCTAATGGAAAAGTCCAAAAATCCAGTCTGAAGTCACTCTGGTGTACTTGCATCGGGTTCAACCCATGCCCGGCTAACTACCACAACCGGGGCCTTTAATCTCTCGCTCAGACACGTCCGGTGGCAACAGATTTTTGATAAAATTATCCGGATCGCGTTGATATTGTTCAATAAATTCTTTTACCTGACTTAATATTTTTTCTTTCGGGGTGAGTCCATACCGATAAAATTCCAGAGGGCCAACCAGTTTTAAATAAAAATGATTACCGGCATCATACTCGCTGGAACAGGCGCTGGGTTTATGAGCTACACGTAGGAACTCATCAAATACACGGGCAAATTCAGCTATCAATGGTTCTTTATATAGATCGGTAGGGATTACGGGAAATCTGGTAAAAAGCTCATCCACTGTCATGGCTGCTCCTTTATTCTAATTATTTACAGGACGACAATTGCTATTGCAAATAAATTTGTGAATAATTTCCCTAATTGTCAACCTATTTCAGGACAGGACTACTAACCCAACAAAGCCCAATTACTGCTTACGCAGGCGCTGTTCCAGACGATCCAAAGGATCCCAGAGGATGCATTTATTGATTTTCATCATCTGATTTGACTTCTGGCTCACACGGAGCCGTAAATTGGTGAACACCGTGTTCTCTCAACCCGGGTTGGCGATGACGCCCGCCAGAATATGAGTCACTGATAGCCAAATAAATTCTAGTAAAATCATCAATGATAAGAGCACGGCCAACGGCAGGCCCCACCAGTCGCCCAGCAGCAGATAGTCCAGAAGTACGCACATTGCTACTAAACCCAGAGCAACCATCAGGCGAATGGTTCGCCGGGCGATAGGGAGGAAGTAGATAGAAAAAAGGGCCAGGGCATATAAAAACAGGTTGCCTTTCTGGACTACCGGCGTATAAACCTGCTGATGCAATGAGAGGGCATTCTCCCGGATCGCTTCAAGCCACAGACTGGAAAACCGAATGGCATACCAGCCTAACAGCAATCCTAATATAATTCGACCGATCCGACCAAAGAAGCCCGGGATGATGACCTGTTTGGCTTTAACATTTTGATTTACCATATCTGTCATAAGAGCTCCTTTCCAAATATTTTTGCTAAAAATACGATAAAAATAAAAACCGTACAACATTTCTGGGATGTTCGGTAAAATTTTGGGATGAATGGGAAATGAGGATCGCGTTTAAAAACTATTTCCGCGCTATGCAGGTATGAGCTTCCAGGGCCTGTATCACCTGCTTGACCTGATGACGAGCTACCGGAATGGGTTTCTCATAACCATTCAGATGTAACATGAAATCTCTGGCATTGCCACTGACTGCTTCCACATTTTTTAAATTAACGATATAGGAACGATGACAGCGCAATATGAAAGGATGAGAGATCTGGTTAGCCAGACGCTTCAAAGTGGAACGAATAAGCGTATTTTCGATCTTACCATTTTTTTTCCAGACCACATTGGCATAATTTTCACAGGATTGAATAAAGAGTAAATATCTGGAAGACACCTTTAGTTTTTCCCTGCCCGTTTCAGAAACAATTTCAACGATCTCGTCAACTGTTTCCAGATTCCGTTTCTGTAAAAGCCGGGTAATTTCATCAACTTTCGCTATTCTGGTACGTAAGAGGCGGTTGTAATTTAACAAAACACACATGGGCGAAAAAAAGATTGCCAGAATAAGAACATTAAAAGTAAATTTTCCCAGATATTGCATAGTTAGAGGAATTTGGAACCAGTAGGCCCAGTAAAATGCCAGAACCGGGAGAATTAATAACCAGTTCCACAATTGCCATAAAATCTCTCGTCCTACCGTCCATTTTTCTTCATGAAAAAATTTTTGAAATAGTCGAGGAAAAATGATACAATTAAAGCTCATAACAAATAAAGCAACCACACCCAATCCCAGCAAAATGAAATTTTTATTTGGCCATTGCAGCCTGTTTAAGCCAAAGGGTTGGAAAATAATTAAAAATAAAACAAAGAAAAATGCAAAGGCCGTATAATAGGGAAAGTTTTGTTTTAGATTTATATAAAGTGGATAGGGTTTTTTCCATAAACCTTGAATCATAAATTAATTTAAATGAAGATAAACAATTATGCAACAAATAGTTCATCCATTGATCTGAAGTTGAACCGAGTCGTACACGGTGCAAACTGGGTAAAATCGGCCCTTTTCCGGGGAATTCAAATGATTTTCAGAATCGTCTTCAGACGACTTTCGCTATAAGATTTCTTCAATACATCATTGTAAACACGTTCAGAAGAGAGCCTCACTTGCGTGAGGTTTTACCCCCTGCAAGTTTTTTAACTTGCATTCTTCTTTTGCAATGTTTATATTTGCACTTGAATTTTTAACACTAACCAAACCATAAATGGAGGAGAGGAAGTTTGGCTGATTTATTCGACAAATGTTACAATTTCACCAAGGCGAATGAGCTGAAGGAAGAAGGTTGGTATCCCTATTTCAAGGCGATCCAATCCGGTGCGGACACGGAAGTTTACATTGATGGGCGTAAGCTCATCATGGTAGGGTCCAATAATTATCTTGGCCTCACCCAGGATCCTCGCATTAAAGAAGCGGCCAAAAAAGCTGTTGATGAGTACGGGTCTGGCTGTACGGGCTCACGTTTTCTGAACGGCACTTTAACCTTACATGAAGAACTTGAGGAAAAGCTTGCCGAATTCATGAACAAAGAGGCAGCCCTGGTTTTTTCTACCGGATTTCAAACCAATCTGGGCACTATTTCAACCGTGGTCGGTAAAGACGATGTGGTTCTTGCCGACCGAAATAATCATGCCAGTATTGTGGATGGGTGTCGATTGTCCTTCGGTAAGGTGGTCAAGTTTCGGCATAATGACATGCGTGATCTGGAACGGCTTCTGGCTGCCAGCAAAGATCGAGGCAAATTGATTGTGGTGGATGGAGTCTTCAGCATGGAAGGAGACCTGATAAATTTGCCGGAAGTCGTACATCTGGCTAAAAAATATGGCGCAAGAATCATGGTTGATGATGCGCATTCCATCGGGGTTTTCGGTAAACATGGACGCGGTACAGCCGAACATTTTGGTCTGGAAGAGGATGTGGATATTATTATGGGCACATTCAGTAAATCGTTTGCCACCTTGGGTGGTTTTATTGTTGGAGAAACTTCGGTCATTGATTACATTAAACACCATTCCCGTGCGCTCATTTTTTCTGCCAGTATGCCGCCAGCCGCTGTGGCTTCGGTGATTGCGGCTCTGGAAATTATTAAAAACGAACCCGAGCGTAGAGAACGTCTCTGGCAAAATGTGCGCAAAGTAAAAAAAGCCTTTGATGAACTTGGTTTTGATACCTGCGGGAGTGAAAGCCCCGTAATACCGGTAGTCATTGGTGAGATGATGGACACCTTTGTATTCTGGAAAAAGTTGTTTGACCACGGTGTTTTTGCTAATCCAGCTATTCCTCCAGCCGTACCACCGGGAAGATCATTAATTCGTACCAGTTATATGGCAACCCACACCGATGAAGAACTTGACAGAGTCATTGAAGTTTTTGCTAAGTTAGGCAAAGAATTTAATTTAATTTGAGCACTTGGGCGCAATATTCTGAACATATGATTGTCTGTACATAGGTGCATGTCTCTGATGAATAA
>CAZMEG010000121.1:0-8325 GCA_964565205.1 uncultured Cytophagia bacterium | reverse complement strand
ATCCTCAAAGTTTGTGAACTAAACAGTAATAAATCAGTTCTAATCTGTGCAAATCAGCGGTTAGGTTGCATTTCTACCTGGAATGATTTATATTAAGGCACTATCTAACATTTTCGGAGGGAAAGGCCATGTGGAAAACAACTTTAATGATGGTAATTTTATTAATGTTCTTGGGGTGCAATAAATCTAATGATAATGATCAAACTCAGGTTCGTTTAAACCACACTACGGGTCTGAAATGGCAGGTGCCCGATGGCTGGATTGAAGAACCGCCCACTTCTCCTATGCGTAAGGCACAATTTCGATTGCCACGGGTAGAAGGCGATCCAGAAGATGCCAATCTTGTGGTATATTACTTTCAGGGCCAGGGTGGCAGCGTGCAGGCCAATATCCAGAGATGGTATGGTCAATTTAAGCAACCCGATGGACGCCCTACCCATGAAGTAGCCCGGGTCAAAACTCAAACCGTGAACGGGCTGAAACAGACGATTGTAGATTTGAGCGGTACCTATCTTTTTAAAATGACCCCGATGGACCCGGCCAGTACACCGAAACCCAATTCTCGAATGCTGGCAGCTATTATTGAAACCCATTCAGGACCCTGGTTTGTTAAGCTGGTTGGTCCAGAAAAAACCGTAACTCGATGGGAAGAGAGCTTTCATCAGTTTTTGAGGTCGATTAAAGAATAAACTTGAGATCGATTTGCCCGCATTTTTCATATTTAAAAAAGCTGCTTCTGCGTAACCGTAACGGCTTGCAAAACTCCTATTTTAATTTCTTTATGTGAATATCCCCATTGGTTGTATAAAGTTCGATGGGATCACCACCTCCATTGATATCGCCCCGGGCTCGAAGAGTCTTGCTCCCCCAGTGTCGTTTTTGAGCGCCCGGCCCATCTGAAACTTTTAGAGGGAAATCGGAATAAATGTTATAATCTTCCCAGCGATCAGTGATCTTGATTTCAGCATTAATAGATGCCGGTAATTTTTCAGGGATAAATAAAGTAATATCGCCACTTGCCGTTCGTAAATCGACATAATGTTCCTTTGAGAAATCTTTTAGGGTTACTTCCACCGTGATATCTCCACCGGCGGTTTTGGCTTTGACCCCACCCTGAACATCCCTCAGTTGTATGGACCCCCCCGCGGTAGAAACTTCACAATTACTCAGGACCGTACGTCCCTTAATGTCTCCACCCGACGTGCTCACGATTAAGCGTCCGTCAATTTTACGAAACCTTATGTCCCCTCCAGACGTTTGTGCGGTGACAGGACCGGAGGTATTTTCAATCTCCAAATCTCCGCCAGAGGTACGTGCTATAACTTTTCCTTCGACTTCGAAAATTTCGATATCCCCACCTGAAGTGGTCAGCTCAATATCTCCTGTGGCACCAACAATTTTCACATCGCCACCCGAAGTCTTTGCATTTACCGGTCCACCAATATTACGCAATTCGATATCCCCGCCAGAAGTCTTGATATTTACCCGATTTTTGGAGTTGGTCACCTCAATGTCGCCCCCGGAAGTGCGGGCTTCTACAACCCCTTCGATATTTCTTAAAATAATATCCCCACCTGAGGTTCGGAGCGACACTTCACCACCTGCACCAAGGATAGTTATATCTCCTGCCCGCGTGGTCACATCCACGTTGAAACTTTTAGGCACTGTGATATTAAACCGGCTTATGATCCAGTTTCTTGAAAACGTTTCGCCGCTTATCTCAACAATATTATCATGATACCGATATTCGGACTTAGATTTTTCCAGAGCGGTTCTGGCTTCTTCTTCGGTAAAAACGTCCATCTTTTTTATTTCTCGAATGCTGACTTTATTTTTTCCCCAAACATTAACTTTCACGTCGCCCCGAATATCATAAATTCGTAAAGAACCGCCAGGTTTTACATTCATCTCTTTATTAATCTCTGCTACAAAATATCTTCCTTCTTTTCTAATTTCCTGGGACACCAAAGGCTTGGACAGAACGAATCCCAGAAGAAGGATTAAGTAAATAAAAATGCTTAAAGTCTTTTGCATAACCGACTCCTTTTAATTTTCAATTAATTTAGTGGATTTTTCCAGAATTTGTCCGGCATGGTAACGAATATACTCATTCTGGTCATCATTGGCTGCGTTTTTTAAGATTGCCTGTACTTCATTTGTTTGAATTTTACTCAAGGCATGTAAGGCTTCAATACGCATAGCCGGGTTCTTATCTTTTAAGAGCACTCGAATAAACGCCTGCTTCAATTCAGGATTGATTGGGTGATTTTGCAGAATTTTTATGGCTTTTAAGCGCACACCATCTACACTATCCTTTTCCATGGCATAAATTAAAGCCTTCTCAACCTGTTTATCATATTCATAACCCGTACCAAGAGCTTTTACTGCTTGAAGACGTCGGCCAGGATGTGTTTCTTGTCGTATGGCATAAGCAAGAAGATTCTGAATGGAGGCATCCTGAGCCTTGCCCTGCAACATCACCTCATTGAGCACTTTATAACGAATAGTTACCTTCTTTGTTTGAGGATTATATCGAATTAAATCTACATTAATAATATGCTCATTTTGAAAATTGTTTAATGGCTGGATAGTTTCCGAACGAGGGAGCGTCTTAACTGGTCCCATTGTAAAACGTCCCACAAAAAATCCAGATAAAATTAATGTCAGACCCCATGCCAAAGAACGAATGGTAATCTTCTCTGACCAGAAATCCAGTAACATTTGTAAAAAGTTCCATTCTCCGGTTTGACGAACCTCCTTTTGTAAGCGGCGACTTAAACGTGTCCTGAGCATCTGTAGCTCGTTGGCACCGGGTTCCCAGGTAACTTTTTTACTTAACGTTTTATGCAAAGACCGCAATTCATTAAAAGCCTGGTTACACTCAGAGCAGATTTTCAAATGGTTTTCAACTATTTCCATTTGCTTCTCATTCAATTCTTCATATAGATAAAGAGGCAATAGTTTTTTTATGTGCTTCATAATTTGTACCTTTAAATTTCAACATAAAATTTAAGCAACTTCTGCATTTTTTGAGTTGCACGGAACAGATAATTTTTGACCGTGCCTTCTGTGCATTGCATGATTTGAGCAATTTCTCGTAATTTATGTCCATGGTAATGTCTTAATAAAAAGACGGTCCTCTGTTGCGCGGGCAATTTCTCTATGGCATACTGTATTTTCTCCGAGAGTTCTTTATTCAAAAAATCTTCTTCTGGATTTTTCAATAAAGCTTCACGTGTATGATTTTCCGGTAAAATGGTTTCCTGGTGAGCGATTCTTTTCTTCTTTTTACTATAATTTATGCAATAATTTATTACCACACGGTAAAGCCAGGTTGAAAATTCGCTTCTGAAATTAAACCTGTGAATATGATGAAACAGTTTGATAAAAATTTCCTGGGCCATGTCCAGTGCATCTTCTTGATTATGAACGAAATCAAAACATAGTTTTAAAACCTGCTGATCATACTTTTTGATCAAAAGTTCAAACGCATGAATATTTCTTTTCTGTGCCTGTTGAATTAATGTTCTTTCTTCTTGATCCATTCACTCTCCGTTTTCATTTCAATTAGACACATTTATTAGAATATGGTTTGCAAACAATTAAAACAATTGTTAAATTTCGTAAAAATACCGGGGAAATAAAATTGCCAGATTGTACATTTATTGCTATTTCAGGAAATATTGGGGTGGGTAAAACCAGTCTCACCCGACTTCTTAAAGAACGATTTGGCTGGAAAGTTTTCTACGAACCAGAGGCACAAAATCCCTATCTGGAAGATTTCTACAAAGATATGCAGCGCTGGGCCTATCATTCACAAATTTTCTTTTTAACTCAGCGATTCAAAGATCATTTGAAAATTATGCAGGAATCACAACCCTGCGTTCAAGATAGAACTATTTATGAAGATGCCGAAATTTTTGCCACCAATTTATATCAGCGTGATTTGATGCCGGAACGGGATTTTCACGCGTATTTCGATTTGTATGAAGCCATGCTACAATCTTTGAGACGCCCCGATCTGGTGGTGTATCTCAAAGCCTCTTCCTGGACTTTACTCAGCCGCATTCGAAAACGGGGCCGTGATTATGAACGAAATATCGATAAAGAATACCTGGCTCAACTCAATATAGGGTACGAAAACTGGATTAAAAAGATCTCGAAACACTGGAATGTCCTGGTTGTTGATACCGATAATTACGACATGAACCAGGATTTAGATTGGCTGGAAAGCATTCTCGAAGAAATTAAATCCAGAATTAAATGAGGACTATTCGATTTTATTAAATACCAGTGGATAGGTTACCGTGACCACCCCCTGACTAATGGGTTCATATTTCCAGCGACGAATTACATTTACGATTTCAGCCTCAAATTGTGGATTATTCAGGTTAGAGGAAATGACTTTCACATTGGATACTCGTCCATTGGCTTCAATGGTCACTTCTACCACCATTTTGCCGGCAAAATCGGGATTGCGTTTAAGGTATTTTTCGTAAATGTATTTCAAACGTCCCATGTAAGCCAGCAAAACAGAGCGCACGGATTCTTCAGAACGCTGACCTACCGCCGCTGCATTGCCTTTGATCTTTCCAACCCGCTCAATCTTAACCTGCCCCTTCTTACCTAAATTCACGCTTTCCACTTCATTCACATCCCCCCCAATAATATCATCGATCCCGCTATTTACCTCACTCAAAGACAACCACTCATCTATATCAGAAATATCCGAATTGGAATTGCCCTTACCAATCTTCAAGTCAGAATTGGACATGACATCTTCAATTTCTTTCACCAGTCCTTTATCAAGAAGGAAATCAATCATGGAACTTGAGTGAGCCGTTTCGCCTGTTCCTCCTAAAAGGCCAAGAAGCCCTAAATTTTTGGGGGAAGATTTGGATTTGCTGGCAGATTTTTTTTCTGTTTTACTGGCCTCAGCCTCCTTCGAAGTCTCTTCCGCACGCGTAGCTTTTTCTGCGATAATTTTCCTGGATTCTTCTCTGGTCGATTTTTTAATAATGAATTTGGCAAAGCGTTCGGGTACCTGACGGACACTTATTCGAGGTACAAAATTACTAAAATTCACCTGCATATACCTGAGTATGGCACCATGAAATATTAACATAAGTATCAAAATCACTTTAAAAAATAAATCGCGTGTGAAGTCTTTATAAGTAGCATAAAACCATGAATAAGCTTTAAAATCTTCGCCTGGTACCGCTTTCACCTGTTCAAATTTAAATGAAATCTTAACACCATTAATAACAATATACCCTTCTTTATCCTGAGTTAGTGGGTAAAAAAAGTTATCCCCTTTTCTCGGTAACAAACGATGTAGAATTAAATCTCGAAAAGCCAGAGAGGAATCGCCAACTTTAACCTCCCCCTCCATGTATTTTTTTAGACGTATCTCATAATAGTGATCTTTTCGGGCAAATAAAATGTGTTTACGGGGGTACTGATCGCCGTATAATATGACATCATTATCTGGATTGCGACCAATGGTTAAATTATTATGATTATACAGGATCTTCTGGATGACCTGGTCGTCCTGCTCAATTTTAACTGTAAGTAATTTCTGTGCTTTTTTCATAAATGAGGTTAAGGTTCCTGTTTATTTACAGCCAGAAGCATATTATTATAACCTACTTGTCCACAGGTAAACATAACTTTTTTTAAGATTTCAAAGGGAATTTCTTTATCCCCCTGAATAGTAATATTGCCTCGAAATCCCATGTTTGGATCAAGACGCCCAAGATGCTCGGAAAATGCTCGCAACTGGCGAAGTTTCTTCAATAAACGTTTAATAACCAGCGATTCCCCGTTGTGTATGTTATCAATAGTTTCGATGGGTTGACCATCCAGAATTACCCATTCATTGGTTACAACCAGTATGGGGGTAGCTTTGGGCGGGGTTTGTGCTGTGGATTCGGGTAAATGTAAATCTTTCGCCACGCTCATGATTTCGCCTTCAACTGAAAAGCTTTTTAAAAGAAATACCAGCAGAATGGTAAACATGTCGATCATGGGCGTCAACCTCAACATAAATGTTGAAGGCGTCTGCTTTTTATGAGGAATTACAAAAAACTGTTTTTCGTCTTTGTTTAAATTAAGATACATAGTTATCCCGAAATAGAAATATTAGGAAACCCGTTTTCTCGACAGCGATCCATGACCTTGATGATTATATCATATTTTATGGATGCCTGGGGAGCAATTATGATATCTTCGGTATTCTGATGCAGGCGTTTTATTTCTCGTAATCGCTGTACCAGCGTTTCAAAATCATAAGCATCCTGTTTTTTAACAATAAAAGGAATTTTCATCCCCTGGGTTTTTAACTCAAACCCATTTTCATTAATGGCCAGGATGGTTACCACCGCGGCCGTTTCCCCTGTTGAAGTACGATTTTTGTTCAGGCTTGGCAGGTCAAACTCAATGACAGCAATACGTACAAAAACAGCGGTCAATAGAAGAAAAGGTACCAAAATCAAAAACATGTTCATCACAGGCGTGATATTTAAATCTTCAGAGTCGTAACGCCTTTCCTGTCCCAGGGCTTTCCTCAGATTCATGCGGTACCCTTCAAGCTTAAAATGCGATTATAAATTCGAGCAACATTTTCATTGATATCGTCGATGATATCGTTGGTTTTTTCCTGGATATAAGAATAAAAAACCATGCAGGGAATGGCAACAATTAGTCCAAACGCAGTGGTGTTCATGGCCACAGAAATACCGGCCGAGAGCAAGGCTGCCTTTTGAGAAGAATCCGCCACCGCGACCGCTTGAAAGGCCTGTATCAAACCAACAATTGTACCCAGCAGCCCTAAAAGAGTGGCAACGTTGGCAATCATCGACAGATAGTGAGTGCGTTTTTCTAATTTTGGGATTTCAGCCATTGCGGCCAGTTCGAACGCATTCTGAATATCCTTTGGACTCTTACTGAATTCCCGTAAACCGGCAGCCGTAATCTGGGGGAGCGCAGCCCGGGAACGACTGCACAGTTCAATGGCATGGTTAATACTTCCTTTTTGAATTAACTCAATAATCTTATTGACAAATCCATTAGAATCGATACGATTTTTTACTGAAATATAAATGAGACGTTCGATAATAATCGCAATGCCCACCACAAGTGTAAAAAGAATCACATACATAAATGGGCCACCGTTTTTAAAAGCTAAATATAAGTACTGCAAGGCTTACACCTCCATTTTAATTTATTACTTCAAAAAAATAGGATTTCATCCCCCATTTGAAATCCTGTGACATTTTTTACAAATTTAATAATAATCAAAAAATGTTTACGAATCATTACCAGATAACTGGCACTTTTTTAATTTGACTTTCCTTATGAGGAAATTCATCTTTCTCAACAGGCCTGAATATCTGTTTAAAAAATGAACGATCAATGGTGATGTCATCTACTGTCGGATCATTTCCCGGTAAAATAAACACCGTCTGAGGCTTTTCCACCCGTCCCAAGATTTCGATTTTATCTAAAAAGATTTTTAATTGTTTTCGTTTTTTCTCTAAATCAATTGGTTTTGTTCTGGTGCTGTCTGCTTTTTGCACCGCCGGCTTCTGATTTTTAATCTCCTGCGCCGGCAATGGTAAATTTAATACAATCATCCACAGGTTCATGAAGAATAATATTAACAAAATGTGATTTTTCATAACATCTTCCCTCACTAAGAACCTAATTCACGATTCAATTCAGATAAACTAATTCCCAATTCTACTCTTAAAGTTTCCAACCGTTCCCGGGTTTTATCCACCCAGACATTTTGAATCTGATTTTCCAGGGCTTTTTTAATGTTAGCCTTATATGCTTCAAAGGCTTTCTCCTTGAAAGGTAATACTTTCACATAAAGTTGAGCCTTATATTTTTCCACGTCAGCCGGGGATAAATTTTTGGGGATCGGGGATTCCATGAATGCCTTGGCAAATTCTTCAAAAGTCTGGCCAATTCTAAAGGAGGCCGCTGTTGCCCATTCGGCAATTTTGAATTTGGCCGCTTCGGTGTAGGCTTTGATTACACTTTGAAATAATCTTTTTTTACGTTTAAGGTTGCGCTGAAACGGTGGAACTAACTTAATTTTTTGAAAAGATTTAAATAGAATTTCACCAATCAAAAATTGTGCATTTGCAGGAAAGTACGCATCTACTTCCTTACCCTGTTTAACCAGATTTTCATAAATTTTTACCACATCCGCCAGATCTCTCTGGGCTTTTCTGAAATTTCCCTGGTTGTATGCGATTTCCCCCTTTCTAAAAGCCGCTTCGATTAAACGGTCCGGTTCCTCTTCTGGAAATTTTGTGA
>CAZMEG010000120.1:0-8380 GCA_964565205.1 uncultured Cytophagia bacterium | reverse complement strand
AGTTGCCCGGTGATCTGGCGGTGTTCACAGGCACGGTCCAGATAGGTAAGCATTATCACACCGATTTCTGCTGCAACTCCAGCCAGGGCTATAAAGCCCACTCCCACCGCAATACTGAAGTTAAACTTTAAAATATACATTAACCAGATTCCACCAACAAGGGCAAATGGCAGAGAGAGCATAACCAGCAGACTTTCGGTCACGCTACGGAAATTTAAATACAGGAGCAAGAAAATAATCAAAAGGGTGAGGGGGACCACCAGACGTAATCGTTGCTGTGCACGTTGCATATACTCATATTGTCCACTCCAGACGATAGAATACCCGGTGGGAAGATTTATTCTGCGATTAACGATGTCTTTGGCCAGTTTTACGTAGGTGCCTACATCAATATCACGAATATCCACATAGACCCAGGCTGTACGGCGGGCATTCTCGGATTTTATTACCGGAGGCCCCTTAACTATTTGAATTTTTGCTACCTGACTTATAGGAATTTGTGCACCTGTTGGTGTTGGAATAAGCACGCGTTTTAAATCAGCAATATTGTCACGTAACTCCCGACCGTAACGAATATTCACCGGATAGCGTTCCAGCCCTTCCACAGTTTCAGTTACATTCATTCCTCCAATGGCCGACATGATAACATCCTGAACATCCCCCACTGTGAGACCATATCGAGCCGCTTCAAAACGATTGATTTTAAAATCAAAATAATTACCACCTACTGTTTTTTCCGGGAAAACACTCAGGGTTCCGGGTGCATCTCTTAGAACTACTGCTATTTGTTGAGCAAGGTTCGACAATACAGACAAATCATCTCCCATGATCTTAATACCAACCGGTGTTTTTATTCCGGTGGAAAGCATATCGATCCGAGTTTTGATAGGCATAGTCCAGGCATTGGTTAAGCCGGGGAATTGAATAGCTGCATCCATTTCCTGTATTAATTTATCCGGCGTCATGCCTGGTCGCCACTGGTCTTCAGGTTTAAGCATGATTGTGGTCTCCATCATGGACAATGGTGCAGGATCCGTGGCAGTCTCTGCTCGCCCTACCTTACCAAAGACGTGGTGAACTTCCGGAAATTGTCGTATAATCTTATCCGTTTGTTGCAATATTTCCTTGGCTTTCGTAATACTAATTCCCGGATCTGTGGTGGGCATGTAAAGCAAATCCCCTTCATATAGTGGTGGCATAAATTCGGAGCCAATATGTTTCAATGGGAACAAAGTGGCAATAAGAATTATTAAAGCGATAATCACCGTAGGCCATTTAAACCGCAGTACAAGATGAATAAAAGGACGATAAATTTTAAATAGAAATCGATTCAAAGGATTTTTTTCCTCAGGCATAATTTTACCACGAATTAAATAACCCATTAGAACCGGTACGATGGTGATGGATAAAAGAGCCGCGGCAGCCATGGCATAAGTTTTGGTAAAAGCCAGGGGTTTAAATAATCTGCCCTCTTGTGCCTGCAATGAAAACACAGGTAGAAATGATAAGGTTATGATTAAAAGTGAATAGAATAGTGCCGGTCCCACTTCTTTAGATGAATCGATTATAATTTGCCAGTGTTCTTTTTTGCCAGCTTCGTGCTCGATGTGTTTATGGGCATTTTCAATCATTACAATGGCAGCATCTACCATAGCACCAATGGCAATGGCAATTCCACCCAGCGACATGATGTTCGCGTTAATCCCCTGATTATACATAACCAAAAAAGAAATAAGAATACCCACCGGCAAAGTAAAAATGGCCACAAAGGCTGAACGAAAGTGTAAAAGAAACAGAACACAAACCAGAGCCACCACAATACTTTCTTCGATTAATTTGTCCTTAAGGTTGTCAATCGCTCGTTCGATTAAGCTGGCGCGATTATAGGCTGTTTCAATTTCCACTCCCTCCGGTAATCCCTTTTTTAGCTCCTCTAACTTTTTTTCCACTGCATGAATGACTTTTAAGGCATTTTCACCGTAGCGCATGATAACGACTCCTCCCACCACTTCTCCCTCACCGTTCCAGTCAGCCAGTCCCCGTCGTAATTCCGGTCCGGGATGAATATAGGCTACCTGCTTCAATAAAATGGGCGTTCCATGTGCATCTACACCTAAAGGGATTTCTTCCAAATCTTTGATGGATTTTATGTATCCCAGACCTCTCACCATAAATTCGGTTTCCCCCATCTCGATTAATCGGCCACCAACGTCATTGTTACTGCGCTTGATGGCCATCTTCACACGATTGAGAGGAATGTTATAAATGAGCAGTTTGTTGGGGTCCACCTCCACCTGGTATTGTTTGACAAATCCGCCGATACTGGCTACTTCTGCCACTCCCGGCACCGAGGTCAGTTCGTAGCGCAGATACCAATCCTGAATGGAGCGCAATTCTGCCAGGTCGTGTCGATCACTCTTCAGAATATACTCGTAAACCCAGCCGACACCGGTAGCATCAGGACCTAAAGTTGGGGTGACTCCAGGTGGTAAGCGCTTGGAGACATAATTTAAGTATTCCAGAACCCGACTCCTTGCCCAGTAAAGGTCGGTACCATCTTCAAATATAATATAAACGAAGCTAAAACCGAAAAAGCTGTAACCGCGTACCACTTTAGCATAGGGTACAGCCAGCATGGCCGTGGTGAGTGGATAGGTGACCTGATCTTCCACCACCTGCGGAGCCTGACCGGGATACTCTGTAAAGATGATTACCTGCACATCGGAAAGATCCGGTATGGCGTCCAGTGGTATATTGATCATAGCCAGGATACCGGCAATGATAAGGAAAAACACTGCCAGGATAACCAGAAATCGATTATTCACAGACCATTCAATGATTCTTTGTAGCATTTCACAAACACCTCTTTCTTATTTTCTTATTTAAAATTTCCTTGCTTTTTGTAAGCAACCTCTTTATAATTAAACATGAGAGATAAACGATTTCTTGAAAAATATTTTTTTGAAATCTCAAAACATTTTATCTCGGTTGCAACGGCATTATTTGTAGGTTTTACTTTAGCTGCTTTTTTTAATCCCGAAAAATTGTCAGCTTTTGTATTTTTAATTGCAATAATTTTTTATGCTATTCTTATGATTGTGGCATTATTATTTTCTTACATAAGCCATCAATTTACAGATAAAGAACAAGGAGATTAAATATGCTTAATAATCCTTTTATTTTTGCAATATTTTCATCTTTAATTGTTTTAATCCCGACCGTTATTATACTTCTCATTTTTGCGAAATTATTGAGCAAATCTAAGAAAAAATAGAATCGGAATTAAATCCTAATCAACTTTTTCATTAGTTTTTTTCTTACGCAACTCCAGCATCTTCTGAATAGCCTCCTTCAAACGACTTTCCGAATCCAGTAAGAATTGTGCCGAAGTAACCACTTCCTCGCCCGGTTTAAGACCGGCGATTACCTGATAAAAACCACCGTCCGCAAGCGCACCTAATACCACCTCACGTGGTTCAAATTTACCTCCACCTTTAGCCACAAACACGATGTTCCGCTTGCCACTGTGAATAACGGCTTCATCAGGAATTGCCACCACTTCATCACCCAGTTTGGATTTAATTTGTATGTTTGCGTACATTTGCGGTTTTAGGCGTAAATCCGGATTAGGGAAAACTAACCGTAATTTCACATCACGGGTTTTGGCATCAAGATAAGGGTAAATGTAATCTACACGACCATGAAACACCTCACCAGGAATATAGGGCAAATCCATTTCCACCTGCTGGCCGGGTTTCACCCAGGGGAGTTCATACTCATAAATATGAACATAGACCCAGATAGTGGAGAGGTCAGCAATTCGATAGAGGTCGGTGCCGGGCATAACATGCATCCCGACTTCAGCTTTCTTCTCGATTACCACACCATTTACAGGAGAATAAAGCGCCATGGTCTTGGTTATAATGCCCTTCTCTTCTAAATCTTTAATCTGCTGTTCTGTGATGTCCCAGTAAAGCAACCGTCGACGCGTAGCTTCAAGCAATGAGCGAGTCCCTTCTGAGATTTCCTCAAAAGGGCTTTCGCTTAGCTTTTTGGCATTTTTCAGAGCCAGCAGATATTCTTCCTGGGTGGTTACAAGTTCTGGTGAGTATATTTCCAGCATGGGTTGACCTTTATACACTTCCTGCCCTGTCTCATCTACATAAAGTTTTTCAATCCAGCCAGAGAATTTCACATTCACCCGATAGATTTTTTCTTCGTTATAATCCAGATGTCCTACGGTGCGTATGACTCGATAAAGAGGACGCTTTTCAACCTTTGCAGTTCTTACTCCGATATTTTGCACCACCACCGGGTCAATCACTACCGTAGGGCCGGTGGTCAAATCTTCTTCACCCTCATATACCGGTATCAAGTCCATACCCATAGGCGACTTACCAGGTTTATCAGAGATATATGTGGGATCCATGGGAGCTCTCCAGTAGAGAATCTTTTTGCCTTTCTTTTTGCCATCTTTAGCTTCTTTATTTTGTTGTTCTATTACAGTAGCCACTATTTTGTTTTCAGATTCACGATCGGGTTTATTAGTTGTGGTTACTCCTGCTGTTGTGTTTTTAACTGGTACCAGTTTCATTCCACAAATTGGGCAATTTCCAGGTTGCTCCACTATCACTTCTGGATGCATAGCACAAGTCCAGAGTTGTTTTTCACCTGCAATTTCCCTGCTTTTCTGTTCTTTTCCACAGGCACCAAGTAAAAGTGCCAGGATTAATGGTATTAAAATAACTACCCAATATTTTTTTATTTTTCTTCTCATCATCTAATCTCCTAACTTGAATCATTCATAATTCATAAAATTAATCAAGACTAAGGAGTGTTGGAGCTATGGATTACTGGAAGATTGAAAGCACTTTTCCATTAATCCAACAATCCAGTACTACATTAATCCGTTGTGAATTATGACTTTATCTTTCAAATCGAATTTCCTTTAAGTAAAAGTTATGAATAACCTTTGCTTATTTAATTAAATACATCCAGTTAAAATCCAGACAGGTTGCCACCTACCGCACGTTCCAGGGCAGCTAACTGTTTCCGGTAATTAGCCTGTTCTTTCACGTATCCAAGATTTAAATTTAGAAGTACACGTTCTGCATCCAGTAGACTTAAAAATTCTAACTTACCGGTTCTATAACTTGCAAGAGCCGATTCAAGACTGCTCTGTGCCTGGGTGAGTAGTCCCTGTTCATACAATTCCAGCGTTTGCTCTGTAATTTGAAGTCGATAATAATAATCTTTTATTTCAGCTTTAACCTGATTAAGCAGATTCTCGTAAGCAAGTTTATTGGCTGTTAGTAGCTCATCTGCTTCATTTACAGCAGCACTGCGCTTATTTAACCAGATAGGTAAATTTAACCCAAACATAACCGACCAGGCATTTTTGCCAGCATCCGGGGCGATACTCACTCCACGTGCCACATCCACATATTTTATCTGCAAGTTAAAATCCGGAAAGTAATGGCGCTTGGCCAGACTCTTCATAAAGGCACTCTTGCCAATCATAGCCTGTACCGCCTGCAATTCTTCCCGTTCGCGGGTAGCCAACTGAATTAATGAGGCTTCATCTAATTTTAAACGCGTCGTGTCAATTGTGGTGGCCTTGCCTAAAGGACTGTCTTCTGGGCGATTTAACAAAGCGTTGATACGGGCTACAACACCCTGTCGCATCTTTTCAAAACCTAATTTCCTTTCCATAGTACTGGATATTTCAACCTGCGATTTTAACACATTAGCCTGAATCCCCTGTCCGGTAGCATATTTTTGTTCTGCTACTCGAGTAAAATCTTCAAGGAGCAAAAGATATTTTTCCAGGATGGCTATGGATTGATCAATCCAGTATAAATCATAGTAGGCCGTTTTAACTTTAAAAATTACGTCACGTTTAACCGCTTCGTAATTTTGTTGTGCCGCAAGAGCATCCTGATTGGCCATCTTTCCTTTTAAGCCAAGTTTACCCGGAAACGGAATTTTTTGGGACAAAGTGAAGATATTTTCTTGAGGTCCCACGCGAGTTTCTACGCTTGAACCGAATCGGACATAACTGAACATGGGGTCCGGGAGCGTGGAAACCTGTACAGGCCTTTGTAATGCAGCGCGCCATCTTCGTTCGGCTGCTTTTATAGCCGGATTATGCTTCTGGGCTTCCTGAATTAATGAATCCAGAGAAATACTTTTAGTATGATTTTGACCATATACAAAATTAATTCCCGAAAAGAATACCAGTAAGAACAATACAGTTCTCTCAAGTTTAAAAGTTAACATACCTTTCTCACCATTATTTTGGTTAATCAAAAACTCTATATAGTTGCTCCTCACTTCAGGGAGCTTAAAAATTAAATGAAACGGATTTTTAAACTAAGGGGATAGAATCAAATAAGGTAACTGGATATGAAATCGTAAATTTTAATGTGTGTGGAAAATTTAGGTACAAGGTAATAATTGAGTGAGGTAGAGTTATATGAAGATTTTGTTTCCTCGGATAAAAAAGGAAAAAATGAAATGCTTTTAAGCTCGTTTAATTTTATTTTTGTGGTACTTATTGTTGTAAAAATAATTTCATCGATAGGTCGGGTTTTAAAATCACACCCACATGAAAATAGCTTTGTTAAGTTTGCATGGTGTGTGAAGTTAAATTGAATGGCGCCTGGACAACAATTTACTCTCCTACCCGCATAATTTCCCGGGCAATATCGTGCTGGAAATACCGTTAAATTTAACAATATAACGGGTAATATTAAAAAAGCTGAAATTATTTTATTTTTCGCTAACTTCATAACTTTGCTTTTTACTTCGATAAACCTATCGAGTTCCAAAATTAGATTAATGCCTTGCCAAAAGACTTTACCGTAAATACCGGACAGTTGGCCATCCGTATTACTTTTTCAGTAATGCTACCTAAAAGAAAATGTTCGATTCCAGTTAATCCATGGGTAGCGATTACAATTAAATCAATATCATTTTTATCGCTGAATTTTACAATTTCCTGCGCAGCTCTTCCTTCAAGCACGAAATATTCGGTTTCTACAGCCGGACCCTTGGTTTCCTTCACCAATTTAGCCATAAATTCTTTAGATTTCGATTCTATATCCGGGATAAGTTCGAAAACCGAAGATTTACCGGTGACATAAAAAGCAGGATGAATGGATTCTTCAATAACATGCAATAAATACAAGCGGGCCTTGTAAGTGGCAGTGATTGCTTTAGCATGGGCTACCGCACTTTTTGAGTGCTCGGAAAAGTCCACAGGCACCAGAATTTTTTCGAAAGCCTCAATCGATTTAGGTTCTTTCTGTTCCCGGATGGTTAATACCGGACATTTGGCCACTCGTACGACTTCCTCGGCTACACTTCCAAGTAATATGTGACTAATACCACGCCGACCATGCGTCCCCATAACGATTAAATCGATATCCTCTTCTCTGGCGTAATCCAAAATTACCGGTGCAGGAGAAATACCTCGTTTTTGCAGCTTTTTTATTTTTACATCCTTCAGGTCATATTTTTCCAATAACGCATCCATCTGGGAGTCAGCGATTCCTTTCAATCGGTTATGAATCTCCTCCTTGTCGGGGAAATGATGTGCCGGATTATAAGGGTCATCTTCATGTAGAGCAATGGCATGGAGCATATGCAATTCTGCATTGTGTTGCCTGGCTAAAAATAAGGCATGCACAAAGGCCTGATCGGAGCATTTGGAAAAATCGGTAGGGAACAAGATCTTATTTATATTTAACATTTTAATGTCTCCTTGTCTAATTTCCTTAATTATAAAATAATTTATAAATTTGTCAAGATGAATTACTGTTTTTTGATAACAAATTTCGTATTGTATTTTTTAATTCTCCTAAATCAGACGATTTTGTTATAAAAGCATCGGCTGCCCAGGTTTTAAAATCAAATTTAAATGTTGGGTAGGCGGTATTAATAATGACTTTTAACTTCTTGTTTCGTTGTAAAAACTCATCAATTCGGTCGACACTCGAACCTTCGGGAAACCTAATGTCCAGAACTAAAACATCCACAGGTTCACTTTCTAAGAACTTTAAACCTTCATTCACTGATGGGGCTGTTAGTACATCAAAACCTTCCTCTTCAAGTTCTAATTTATACAATTTGAGTAAATTTTCTTCATCTTCAACAACTAAAATTTTGGGTCTCATGAAGACCATCCCCTTTAAAATTTTTTAAGTTAAGTAAAATAGAAAGTTAATTTTCTTGATGTTGTTCAAAATAATTTTACTCAACTTATTTCGTGCACGATCCTATCACTTTTAAATTTTGTTGTTCAAAACTACCTGAAAAATTTAACCCTGACATTTCTTTGCAAATCTTATTCCTGATTTAATTTTTACAAGATAAGTAT
>CAZMEG010000119.1:0-8382 GCA_964565205.1 uncultured Cytophagia bacterium | reverse complement strand
CATTAATCGTTTTGCCTTTTTGGTTGCGGCTCCGCCGCCTTAGGAATTATTCAGGTTAAAAGAACAATTCAATCAAATGAGTGAGGTTAAAATGAAAAAGCATTTTATCTGGTGGTTTGTTTTTTCGATTTTTCTCCTTCATTCAGAAATTTTACAGGCCAAGAAGTGGCCTGTTTATGCCAGACATGGAATGGTCGTTTCCACCGAACGAATAGCCTCAGAAGTCGGGGTTGAAATTTTAAAGCAGGGTGGGAACGCTGTGGATGCAGCGGTGGCGGTGGGATTTACCCTGGCCGTCGTGCATCCGGCCGCTGGTAATATTGGCGGCGGTGGATTTATGGTCATTCGGTTAGCCGATGGCAGGGTGGTCTGTATCGATTATCGAGAGAAAGCCCCCAAAGCGGCACATGAAAAAATGTATCTCGATGAAAAGGGCCAATTGATTAAAAACCTAAATCATGAAGGATATCTCGCCGTAGGGGTGCCGGGGACCGTGGCTGGTTTAACCCTGGCCCTGAAAAAATTTGGCACCATGCCCCTGTCTGAGGTTATGAAACCAGCCATAAATCTGGCTGAAAATGGGTTTCCGGTTTCCTATGCCTTCAGTCAGGATATAAAACATCTTGCTGAAACTTTTAAAAAATATCCGGCCTCGGCCAGGGTTTTTTTAAAGAATGGTCAGGTTCCTTATGAACCGGGAGAGATGTTCGTACAAAAGGACCTGGCTGCTACTTTGAAAAGAATTGCCCGGTATGGTCGTGATGGCTTTTACAGAGGGAAAACCGCCGAACTCATTGAAAAGGAGATGAAGGCGCATGGAGGACTCATCACCAGAGAAGATCTGGCAGAATATGAAGCGGTCATTCGGAAACCGATTGTAACTACCTATCGGGATTACACGGTCTATTCTATGCCTCCGCCAAGTTCAGGCGGTATTACTCTCGCTATCATGTTGAACATTCTGGAAGGTTATAATCTGGCCGAGATGGGTCATAATTCAGCGCAGTATATCCACGTGGTTACCGAAGCCATGCGCCGGGCTTATGCCGACCGCGCCCACTATCTGGGTGATCCGGATTTTAATCCGGATATGCCGGTGGAGTGGTTGATTTCAAAAAAACATGGCCAGGAATTACGTAAAACTATTGATTTAAACAAAGCTTCGGTAAGCAAGCCCAATTCATTTGAATGGAGTGCTGAATCAACCGAAACCACGCATTTTTCTGTGGTAGATGCTCAGGGCAATGCCGTCTCCAATACCTACACATTGGAGCAATGGTACGGCTCAAAAATTGTGGTAGAAGGTGCAGGATTTTTGTTAAATAATGAAATGGGAGATTTTAATCCCTGGCCAGGTCACACCGATACTACCGGACTCATTGGAACCAGGCCCAATTTAATCCAACCTGGCAAACGCATGCTTTCTTCCATGACTCCCACCATTGTAACCAGGGGGAAAAAGACTTTTTTGGTTATTGGCAGTCCGGGTGGACGAACCATCATTAACACTGTGCTGCAAACTATTTTAAATGTGGTTGATTTTGGTATGAATATCTTTGAGGCCATTGATGCGCCACGGTTTCACCATCAATGGTTACCCGATGTCATAAAAATAGAAACATGGGGCGTCAGCAAAGATACGGTGGAAAAACTAAAGGCCATGGGGCATCGAATTGCCTGGCGGTCCACCCAGGGGCGGGCCATGGGCATCCTCATCGATCCCGAAACGGGCCTGCTTATGGGAGCCGCCGATCCAAGGAGTCCCAATCGAGCCGCGGTGGGGTATTAATTTGGATTAATGGTTGCGCTATGAATGGTGCAAATTAAATTATTTCTCCACGGAATCCACGGTTTCAAGGGCTGATTTTTCCAGCTCACCATTAAACATAAATGAGAATCGAATACGAGCTTTTTCGCTCCAGCTATCGAAAATATAGTAGGCGACCGGGACAACCACCAGCGTGAGGAAGGTAGCAATGGCCAGGCCAAAAATTACCGCCACGCCCATGGGACCCCACCACTGTGAGCTTTCTCCTCCAATATCAAATCTAAAATTACGAAAATCAAAGTTGAAGCCAGTGGTTAAAGGTATGAGACCCATGATGGTAGTAATGGCGGTCATGATCACCGGGCGCAGTCGTGTTTTTCCGCCTTGAACAATCGCCTCAAATTTTTCCATACCACGTTCGCGAAGTTGCTGTATGTAATCGATCAGTACGATGGCATTATTTACCACCACGCCCGCCAGACTAATGACACCAATACCTGTCATGAGAATGCCGAAAGGTAATCTTGTTACCAGCAAGCCTATGAGCACACCAATTAGAGAGAGTACCACCGAAATCATGATTACAAAAGGAATAGATGTGGAGTTAAATTCATAAACCAGCACCAGAAATATGGCAAAAATGGCCATCATGAAGGCTCGGATTAGGAACTGCTTGCTTTCTTCCTGTTCTTTATTTTGACCCGTATATTTGATACTGTAACCGGGAGGGAGTTTCATCTGGGCAATGGTCTGTTGAACGTCTTTTAATACATCATTGGTAAGACGACCTTCGGTGTTCCCGGACACAGTAACTACCCTTTTTAAATCTTTGCGTTTAATAGAGGTCAGCCCACCACCCACCTCAAAAGAAGCCACTGCCACCAGAGGAATTTGTTTGCCTTCATGATAAATAGTGAGATTATTCAGAGCATCGAGACTCTTACGTGCATCTTCTTTCAGGCGAACCGTGATATCGTACTCTTCATCGGCCACACGATATTCAGACGCTTCGGTGCCATAGATGGCGGTTCGAATGGTGGAGGCGATTTTCGCTGTGGTCAATCCGTAAATGCCGGCCTTTTTCCGATCGATGCGTATTTTAAGTTCAGGACGACCGGTATCGTAATCATCTTTCAAATCCACCAGGCCTGGAATATGTTTAATTGCGTTGCGTATTTTTGTGGCCAGTTGCCCCAGGACTTCAAAATCATCACCGATAATTTCAATATTAATGGGGGGACCCGTTGGAGGACCAACATCCGGTTTTTTCACCTCAATACGAGCTCCGGGAATATGTTCGATTTCATGCCGTATTTGCTGCATGGTTAATTCAGAAGATTGTGAACGGTACTGCCGCTCCACAAATTCAATGGTAACACGACTTTTATGCGGACTGCTTTCACCCCCACCAAATCGAACATTGGATCCGGCATTACCCACATTGGATACGTAGCTCACGATATCTCGTTTAAATTTTGGTATTTTCTTTTCTATTTCACGTACGATTCTATCAGATTCATCAAGTTTAGTACCCGTTGGGGCTGTAACTTCAATAAACAATTGACTGGGCTCTACTTCCGGGAAAAATTCCACCCCTTTACCGAGAAATCCGTATAAGATTATCACAAATAATAAGAAACCAAAAGAAGCGGATATGGTGAGCCGCCGGTGAGTTAGTGCATATCGCAAGACTTTTTCATAACTATTGAGAACTCGATTTAATATTCGATGTTGCTCTTTCTTTTTGGTCACCTTCATAAAAACTTCACACACGGCTGGATTAATTGCTAAAGCCACCAGTAACGAAGAACTCAAGGTAATGATCAGAGTTATGGGAAGATATTTCATGAATTCGCCCATGATGCCTGGCCAGATAATCATGGGAGCAAAGGCACACAGGGTAGTAACCGTAGAAGCTGTGATGGCCCGGCTGATTTCACCAGCACCTTTAAGGGAAGCTTCATAAGCGCTAAATCCTTCTTCTCGATGGCGATAAATATTTTCCACCAGCACAATGGCATTATCCACCAACATACCAAGCGCCAGAATCAAGCTGAACAATACAATCATATTCAATGTGTAACCCAGGGCCTGAATCACAATGAAAGCGATGAGCATGGAAAGAGGAATCGCGATAGCCACGAAAAGCGAATTACGGAATCCGAGAAAAGCAAATAAAATACCTACCACCAGGATTAACCCGGAAATAATATTGTTTTCCAGTTCATTGACCATACGTCGGATATCTTTAGAACGATCGGCCGTAATGGTTATTAAAGTGCCGGATGGGAGTTTGGGCTTTTCTTCTTCGATAATCTTTTTAATTTGATCCGCTATTTTTAAAAGATTTTCACCGGAGCGTTTTTTCACATTCAGGGTCACGCAATTCAAGCCACTTTCTCGGGCATAACTGGTGGGATCTTTGTAACCAAATTCCACATCGGCCACATCTTTAATATAGATGGGCTTTTCATTTTCAGATTTGATTACCAGATCGGGAATGATATCAACCGTTTTAAATTCTCCTGGAACACGAACCATATATTTTAAATTTCCAACCTCGATGGAGCCGCCCGGAATAGTCTTGTTTTCATTCTGAATGGTTTCGATAACATCTTTAAAAGCCACATTGTAATATTTTAATTTTTGCAGGTCCACATTGACCTTTACCTCCCGTTCCAATCCACCGCTAATTGTGACATCCAGAACGCCGGGAATAGCTTCAAATTTATCTTCAAAATCCTCGGCAATTTCTTTTAATTTCACCAGGTCATAATTACCGGATATATTCACCAGCATGATGGGAAACTCGGAAAAATTAATTTCATTGATAACGGGCTCTTCGGCATCTTCCGGAAGTTCACTTTTGGCCAGATCCACTTTGTCACGGACTTTCTGCAAAGCCTCATCTATATTGATATCAGGGTTAAACTCTACCTCAATTACCGACATACCTTCGCTGGAAGTGGAACGAATTTCCTTGACATCGGTGAGTTCCTTTAATTTTTTTTCGATGGGTTGTGTAATGAGAGTTTCGATATCACTGGGGGACACGCCAAAATAAGGGGTCGTAACCAGCACGATCGGAATAGTAATGGAAGGAGCGGACTCTCGTGGTAATGAAAAATAGGACATCAAACCCATCACTACAAATATCAAAACCAGAATAGAAACGACTGGTTTATGTTTTAATGAAAATTCAACAAGATTCATATTTGATCCACAGTTTGATTCATTGCAGGTTTATTGATTTCATTAATCATGAATGGCAATTCTTTCGCCATCCACCAGGTCGCGATGACCCACTACGATAAGCTGGTCGCCAAATTTCAACCCGTTAGTAATCCATACCTGATTCTTGTAATCTCCCCCGATGGTTACTTCTCTTTTTACAGCCACATTTCCTTTTGCTATGAAAACATGTTTTCCGGCCTCGGTCTCAATAATGGCATCCCGGGGGATTACTACCACACTATCCAGGCTGGTTTTTCTAATTTTAATATGAGCAAACATTTCAGGTTTTAACTTCATTTTGGGATTCACCAGGTCAATTTCAATAGGAAAAGTACGACTTTGCCGATCTATACGTGGCCCGATGTAAGTAATTTTGCCTGTATAAATTTCATCAGGAAAGACATCAAATGTCATGTGCGCTTCGGTTCCATAATGAACATAAGGGATAAACCGTTCGGGAACGCCAGCCGCGATTTTGACGGTGTCCACCTTTACCACTTCAAATAATGGGGTGGAGGGCATAACAAACTCCCCCACTTCAGTCAGTCGATTTACAATAATTCCTGAAACCGGGCTGCGCACACGGGTTTTTTCCAGCCGAGCTTTTAAATTTTCATAACGTGCCCGATCACGATCAAGTTGATATTTGTATTCCAGATACTTTTGTTCAGAAATGACTCGATCTTTGTATAAATTTGCCTGTCTTTCAAACGTAGCTTTACTTAAAAGATAAACCGCCCGGGCCTCTTCAAAACTTGCCTGCAAAACTTCGCTTTTCAATTCCAGAACCAATTCGCCTGCCTTCACCCAATCGCCTTTATCTTTGTAAAAAGTCTTGATTACCCCGCTTTCCTCGGCACTCACTGTGGTGGCAATGTCTGCTTTAACGGTCCCGGTAACTTCAATGAAGTCGGTGAAAGATCGAGGCTTAATCGTCATGACCTTTACATCGGTTACTTTGTTGCTGAAACCGTCTGTCCCACCATTGGTGCCAGCACCTTCTTCCCGACAATTTAATTGAAATCCTGCCAGAAGAAGCAGACTTAAAATGATTGGCATTTGCTTTAATTTCATCGGTTACTCTCTCCCAATTGCTTTTTCAAGTTCAGCCATAGCAATTTCATGATCATAAACTGCCTGGACATAATTGGTTTTGGTCACATTTAAGGCTAAGATGGCATCGCCCAGTTCCAGTTGTGTCCCCACCCCTTCATTATAACGCCTTTCAGCCATAAACAGAGCGCGTTCGGCCTGCTTTATCGCCTGCTGTTGTGCCATCACACGTTTTTCGGCTTCTTTCAATCGGGAAAGGATGGAGTCAATTTCAATCTTCAAATTATCTCGAAATTGTTCTATTTGATAAAGGGTATTTTGATAATCTATCTGGGCCTGCTGAATTTTTGCATAGGTACGCATGCCATTGAATATGGGAATCTCCAGACGCACCGACCCACTAATAGTAGATTGTAAACCCTGATCGCCAAAATCAAAACGATCCGATTGAGCAATATTCTGGTAAGTACCACTGAAAAAAAGTTTGGGTAGCAGATCGGCACGGGTAATGCCCACATTTTCTTTTAACATGGAAGCCTGAAATTCCAACTGCTTTAATTCTGGACGTTTGTTCATGGCTTCATTTAAAATTTGCTCCAGAGCTAATCCATCGGTAGGTTCAAAATCCAGAGCACCCTGCAGTTGAATTGGTTGATGCAACTTCAGTCCCATCAATTTTTTCAACTCATTTTTGGAGATGCGAAGATTATTTTCAGCACGGATGACCTGGGGTTGCAAATTGGTATAGTCTACCCAGGCCCGTAAAGTGTCCAGCTCCGAAACCTGACCCTGCTGGAATAACTTTCGAGTATTGACTAAATGTCGATATTGCTGTTCCAGAGACTGTCGATTTATTTCAAGTAGCTGTTGATTTAAAAGAACCGTGTAGAAAGCTTTTTTTACAGAAAAAATCACTTCTGATTTTACAGCACGAAACCCTTCGCTATTAAACTTTTTAAATAACTTGGCTGCCCGAATACCTTTGGCCACTTTCCCGGCCTGATACAGAGTTTGTTCAACGGTGAGGGTAAATACATAAGCATTGCGGGAGCCTATACGAAAAGCCCGCTGCTGACCGGTACGGGGATCAGGAAAGAAAAACACCGGCTGTTTAATATTCCGGGTATAAAGGCTATTGAACATGATTTTGGGCATGGCATCCGCCCAGGCCTCTCGAATCCGGGCATTAGCCGCATCCACTTCATTGGCGGCAATTAAGATTTGTTCGTTATTCCTCAAAGCCATTTGCACGGCTTTATTTACGTCAACAACCAGCGTAGTCGAAGATTGTGCTTTAAGGTTCACCCCATAAAAATAAATCAAACCGAAAATAAAAATAATTCCTGCAGACCTAAATTTATTCACTGGTTTCCTCCTGATTTCTTTTGACTTACTGTAGACCATTTGAATCAATCAAAGCCACGCCTTCAAAAAATAACTCTTTGATGATTTTTGCATCTTTTTTGAGATTCACTGATTGTGGATTGCGAATGGCATGAAATATGGAAACATGTATCATGCCGGTGAGAAATTGTGCCAGCTTGTCCGCAGGTAAATTTTTAAATTCACCGATTCGAATCCCCTCTTTAATAAGGCCGTTTAAAAATGCGATTTGTTCAGATTGCTGCTGACAACAACGATTAAACCATTCGTTATCTACCCGTTCCAATTTGTGTCGTTCGAGTACCAGAATGCTAAACAATTGTCGGTGCTGCTGAAAGAAATCGAAAGCAGCATCCACATAAGTTGCCACTTTTTCCTTTGGGCTAATTTTATTTGTAATGCGTTCCGAAACAAACCTTTGAAAGCTGTCGATACCCCGCTCAATGATACTGGCAAACAACTCTTCTTTACTTGAAAAATAATTGTAAATGGTGCCCTTGCCAAATTCCGCTACCTCAGCGATTTCATCCAGAGTGGCTTTTTCAAAACCACGCTCAGAAAAAACCTTTTTTGCCGCAGCAAGAATTTCCTCACGACGAGCTAAACGCTCCCGCTCTTTACGTGATAAAGTCGTGCGGGTTTCCATTGTTTAACCTCCTTGAATGACTAATTGGTCATTTTCTGACTGACAATTCATATAAAAACTAAAACAGTATACTCAATAATGCAAGTATTGTTTCAAAAAATTTCATGATTTTGAAATTTTATTAAAAACTTTTCCGCAAGTATAAGGATTTGAGCGTAATAACCGATACTAAAAAAGAATGCAAAAAAGGAGTGGGGTCGGCAACTTTTGCACTGCATCTCTGAACCACTCCTTTTTTGTTTTAAACAACTTCCTCCCTCTTAATTTATCTTTTACTTGAATTATTCATAAACTTTAT
>CAZMEG010000118.1:0-8436 GCA_964565205.1 uncultured Cytophagia bacterium | reverse complement strand
CCCTCTTCAAAAGCCACCTGAAGTACATAACCCCAGGTGCCGGGTCGAGTAAAATTACCCAGAATTTCAACTCCCAGGGCACCTGACAGGTACAAGGCAAAACCGCAATTGAACTTAAACCAAACTCCGGGGACCTTTTTTAAATATTTAGACATCGAAATCATGATACTTGCCAGAAAGAGTATGAAAGGAATGCCCAGGATAAACATCCACAGGCCAGTGACCGCAAAAATTGTGTGATCACGTGAACCACCCGGTAAGAATACATCAGTGAGAGAGCCCAGAAACTCATGAAGCGAAATGAATTCATCTAAGGATAAAAAAAGAAACAAAACAGGCAAAACCCAGAGGGTCCAGGTATGTCGTTGAGACAGGTTGAAATTTTTCCAGGCGAAAACACCCAGAAAGAATGCCACAAGCAGTAATTGTATGGATGAAAAATAGGTGGGCAGGTTGGCCTCGGCATCCAGATCAAATAACTTTTGAAACGGATTATGTAACATGAAATCCGCAAAATAGGCAACGATTAAACCTGTCTCAATGACAAAACAGATTTCAATTATTAAAGGGATTTTCTGATTTAATAAACGAGTCATGATCTTGATCTTTTTCCATAAGTAATCGGAAAGTTTATGGTTGAAGTTTAAAGGAACAAAAAAATTAAGAAAACGTAAGTTTAAAGACATTCCCTCAAATTTGGAGAAAACATAATATTGAAATTTACCCTCCGCACAAAATTTATTGTCCTCATTACTTTTATTGTGGCTGCCATAATGATTGACATTACCTATTTTTTCACCATCCGGCAGCTTAAAGACAAACGTACCGCATTTGAAAATCAGATGGCAAGGATTGCCAAAAATATCGCCACTTTGAAATTGCTGGATCGGCCGGACTGGAATGATTATCAAAATTACATTTCCCAGCTTATGGACATTAACGACGATATTGTATACATTGCCATTTACGATGATCGTGGCTGGTTAAGGGCTCATACATTGAATACAGATTTGATTGCAATAGATTCGGGTAGAACATTATCCCGTAGAGCGCGCGCTGAATATGTACGCCGTCTGGACCGGGGTATGGTGGCAGAAGAAAGTCGAAATGATTTTCATAATCAAAAAGTAAACATCCTTTCCGGTGATCGGGTGCTGGGGAGTGTTCATGTGGGATTCTCTTTGATTGAAATCAACAATGAATTACAAAACAGAATCGCACGTAACGTTTTTATGGCTCTGATATTTATTGTAATCTTCAGTGTTATTGCCATATTTTTAAGCCGGAAACTCATTGGCCCCCTGGAAAGATTAAGTGCCGCTATGACTGGTATCACTAAAGGAAATCTTAACCAACAAATAAAAGTAGAAAGCAAAGACGAAATAGGTCAACTCGCTCGCACTTTTAACCAGATGGTTGAGGGACTACGTGAATGGCGTATTATAGAAAATTTGAATCGGGAAATGACCAAATCGTTTCATCTTGAGCATCTGGCCAATCTGGTGCGTGATCGTTTAGGTAGTGCTATCGATGCCGATCAGGCAAGGCTCTTTTTACATCTAAAAAATAAACCGGGCTATTTTAAAGAGTTTGATTCCAGAGAAAATAAAATAATTAAGTTGAATGATAAAACTCAATCCTATTTGATGAAAAATACAGAAGGTTTTTTGCTGGATAGTGCACCTCGATCTGTAATTAAATTACTTCAAAATCATAACACCGGTTGCAAAGAATTGATCGTGCCCATGTTAATTAAAGAGCGGCTCTTTGGTCTCTTAACATTTTGCATTCAACAACAAGAACGTGAATTTTCAGAAAAAGAACGTCGTTTTGTGGCGTCGCTGACAAATCAAGCAGCGATGGCTCTGGATAATGCTATGCTTTACAAAGCGTTACGTGAGCAGGAAAGAATAAAACATGAATTGGAGATTGCCCGTAATGTTCAAAGCAAGTTATTACCGGTTGCCATGCCTCAGGTAATTGGATTTCAGATTGATGGTATATGTTACCCGGCTCAGGAAGTTGGCGGCGACTATTTTGACTTTTTCCCCATCAGTCCCAATCGCCTGGGCATTGTCATTGCTGATGTTAGCGGGAAAGGGACATCAGCTTCTTTTTATATGGCCGAAATCAAAGGCATGATGTCCATCCTGGCTTATCTTTATCCTTCTCCCAAAGAATTACTTTGCGAATTAAATAAACGTCTCTCGTTTGGATCAGATTTAAAAATATTTGCTACCATGATTTATGGAGTGCTTGATAATAAATCGCATACATTCACCTTTGTACGGGCTGGCCACGATGCACTCCTGCATATTACCGCCAAAAATCGCTGCTCTTTATACACCCCTTCAGGCATCGGTTTAGGGCTGGTTAAAAATGAAAAATTTGATGAATCCCTTGAAGAGATGGTGGTGGAACTTAATGCAGGAGATACTATGGTCTTATTTACAGATGGTATTACCGAAGCCATGAACAATACCAGGGAAGAATTTGGCGAACACCGTTTGCTGAAATTGGTCCAGAGTAACCATGAGCACAGTGCTCTGGCTTTACGGCATCGCATTATTGAAGAAATAGACTCTTTTGTGGATGGTGCCAGACAACATGATGACCTGACCATGGTGATTGTGCATCATGAACAGGTTGCAACTATTTGAATAAAACTGCGTAACCACAAAATTAAACATCTCTTCATTTACCTATCTAATCAGGAGATTCTTATGCGACGAAATGGGTCTTTGTGGGTTTTGTGTTTCTTTATTACTCTCGGAATTTTAACAGGATGTTCAAAACAGAACGACCGGAAAATTAAACTTTCCAACAGAGCAAATTCAGAGGCTAATGTACAAAGCGTGTCCAGTATCGTACAATTTTCACCGGAAGAACAACATTCCATTGCCATATTACCTTTCATAAATAAAACTCAGAATAAAAATTTAAACTGGCTCCGCAGGGGCCTTGCCGATATGCTTGCCACTGAATTGTCCCAATCGATTTATATCGATGTGATTGCCCTGAGTCGCATTTATGAAATATTAGGTGAGATGGGTAAAAAACCGGACAATCTGAAAGACCTGGACGTGACTTTAACAGTTGCCAAAAAAGCCAGGGTGAAAACGATTATTACAGGAACATTTGTACAGGATAAAATGAATTTCAAAATTCATGTGACCTTATGGAATGTGGAAACCGGACAAATTTTAACAGAAGAAAATGTGCAGGGGAAAAGCCTGGAGCAAATATTTTCAATTGTTAATAAATTATCTGAAATTTTACGTGATTATTTTCAAGGTGAAATAAAAGTTTCCCCTGCTCAAAAACCCTTGCGGGAAATGACACAGTCCGTTGAAGCTTTTCGGTGTTATTCAACAGCCCTGGAACAACTGGACAAATTCGCATATTCGCAGGCGGATTCCTGTTTGCGAAGAGCCATTGAACTGGATAGCACGTTCGCCGCAGCTTATCTCCGCCTGGCAGAAATTAAGTTCAGAATTAATGATGTTCAGGGGGCAGATTTAGTTCTTAAACAAGCACAACGTCATGCTGAAAGATTATCTAAACCAGATCAAATCTGGCTGCGTCTCTATGAAGCCAGATTAAAAGGCGATATTTCCGGATTACTGGCCGCACTGGAAGATTTTTTACGCTTTGAACCAAACGACTTACAAACCCGCCTGCAATTGGCCAATCTATTACACATGCAACTGGGCAAGTACGACCGTGCCCTGGAAGAATATGAATTAATTTTGGAAATTGACCCTGATCAAAAAATAGTATACAACAATTTAGGATATCTGTATGCCAAACGGGGAGATTTTAAAACTGCATTAAAATATATCGATCAGTACATCAACCTTGCTCCAGATGAACCCAATCCTTATGACAGTAAGGGTGAATTGCTTATGATGGCCGGTCGCATGCAGGAAGCTGTCAAACAATTAAAAATCGCTCTTGCCAAACGTCCTGACTTCTACCACTCGGCTATGCGCCTTAGCCTTGCTTACAGTGAGCTTGGCGATCTTCAACAGGCTCTTAAATACTCGGACCTCTGGATTAAAAACGCACCGAGTGCTTTAATCAAGGCAGAAGCCTATTTAAACAAGGCCGCCCTGTTATGGCGCTTTGGAAAAGTTAAAGAAGCAAAGAAGTCCTTAATCCGTGCACAGAATGCTTACCCAAATTTTGTACAAATCGCACTTGTGGGAGGCGAAATGTATAAAGCCATCGGGGATACGGCTGCAGCAAAGCAACTTTATTTTTCTTATTTCGACAGGTTTAAAAATTTAATATCCAGTAAAAATCTTGAATACAATGAGATATATAAAATATTAAGATTTTGTATGGAAGCCGATTTGCCAACCGAGCAATTAATCCCGATTTTGGTGAAATTAATAGATTCAGAAAAACGTCCTTTACAAAAACATTTTTTCGCCACGCATTTAGCTATCCTGTATATGCGACTGGGTAAGTTTGAAAAAGCCCGGCAATATTATACAGACCTTGGGCAGGAATTCATTGACCTACTCATCCAGTTTCCAAATCCTGGCTGGAGTGTTTCATGGAAATACAGCGTGGAAGCCATTCAATTAGCCCCTTTACAGGATAAAGAAGATTTTACATTTGTGAATAATTTAATGGAAGCGGCCCGTAAAGCAGGTCGGCAAGACCTTCAGATAATTGCACAATTTTTTTATGCCCAATACCATGCAAAATATGAGCGTAAAAATGCGCTGGCTAAAGTTTACCAGAAACTGGGCACACCCCTCGAAAATGTCTGGTTCGTTATCGGGCCATTTGCTAATCGTTCTGGTTTTGATCACGTCTTCCCACCGGAACGATCCATTAAGCTTGACACTTCCTATCAAAGTGCCGGACGTAATCTGCGCTGGCAGCATATAATTGATGGTGCTTACGAAGGCTATGTTGATTTGCGATCCAGTTTGCAGCCATCTTCCTGGGCTGTGGGTTATGGGGTTCTGTACGTGAATTCACCTGACCGCAGAAAGGTGCAGTTAAGAGTTGCATCTGATGAAGCCTGTAAAATGTGGCTCAATGATAAATTGGTGTGGCAAGCATACCGTACCGGAGAGGTGCCTTTAGATCACGATATTGTTGCTGTGGTTCTTCATCCGGGCGATAATAAGATCCTCATCAAGGTTACCAATAGCATCGAAGACTGGGGCTTCTATTTTCGTGTGACAGATGAACAGGGGGCAGGTTTCTCTGATATTAAATTCCGCTCTGCCGATAGAGTTGAGGGAGACATGGCTTACAGATAGCTCTGTTTGTAACCACAATTTTTTAATTTTCTTAAATTTTTTATTGTATTGAAGCAATTAATATTTTATATTTGTTAAAAATATCTAATTAATGCCTCATCGTTGTTTTAATCACAAAATCAAGAAAAGGGGTGAAATCGGAACCAAAAAACAGGATCATTAAAAATGAAAAATTCAGGGATTCAACTCATTGCCGAGTTTTATGGGTGTTCTCCGAATATTTTAGATAATGAGCAAGCCTTAAAAGAAATCCTCGTAGGAGGGATCCAAAAAGCCAATTTTCATCACACCTTTGTAGGAAGCCAAAAATTTGAACCCATAGGCGTCACAGTAATTTCAATTATCAACGAATCACATATTGCCATTCACACCTATCCCGAAGCTCACCACGCTTCGATTGACATTTACCACTGTTCAAAAGATCCGGAGCCGCTTTATGTGCTGCTGGACTACCTGAAAGAGGCGTTGAAGCCAAAATCTTACAAATTCATGGAGATCAATCGTGGTGAAAAACTGGAGCTTAGTGAAAAGAATGCTGTGACTTCCCACGCACGTTATGGTTTTGAAGTGCGCTATTTCTACGATCAGAAACTTGTGGATCACAAATCAAAATACCAGAAAATTGTGGTGATCGATAATATTACGTTTGGTCGCATGCTTTTTCTGGATGGCATTTTACAAATCGCTGAAAAAGATGCCCATCTTTATCATCGAACTCTGGTGGCGCCGCTATCCAAAAAATCCCAACTGGAGCATGTTTTAATTCTTGGCGGCGGCGATGGTGGTGCCTTGAATGAAGTCCTTAAATTGAATCCACAAAAAGTAACCCTGGTGGAAATCGATGAAGAGGTCATCGCCATCTCCAAAAAATATTTGCGCAGTGTGTGCGGAAAGGCCTTTGAAGATCCTCGTGTGGAAGTGGTGATCGATGACGCCAATCATTATCTAAAAGACCATGAAGGTTTCGATGCTATTATTTACGATCTCACCCCCGATATCGAGCTTTTATCGCACAAAGACAAGCGCCAATTTTTGCAGGAAATTTACCCGAAAATTCGTCACGCTCTGAAAGAAGAAGGCATTGCCAGTTTACAGTGTTGCTCGGAGTGGGATAAACATACTTACGAAACGGTGCGCGAACTCCTTTCTTGCTATTTTAAAAATGTGACTTTCAAGCCGGTTTATATTCCATCGTTCTGTGAGCCATGGGTGTTTGCTACCGTAATTCGGCAGGCTGCGCCGGTTTGACTGACTATTTTTCTCCTGGGATGGTTCGGTTTACCTAAATTCAGGTACAGGATAAAATAAGATGGTTGACGATTGATCAAAATCAAACAATTTTCCACCTTCTTTTTTTCCTATACATCCGATCACTATTTTATTCGCTGGGTTTTTTTAAAATTTCTTGGTTTAATTTATTTCATTGCTTTCGTTTCTCTGGGAGTACAAATTCAGGGCCTCATTGGTAGTGAAGGTATTTTACCCGCAGGCACCTATCTGAGTTTAATTTCAAATAGTTTCGGTCCTGAACGCTATATTCTTTTTCCAACCCTCTTCTGGCTTCATCCCACCGATGGTTTTTTAACTTTTCTCTGGGTTTTCGGTGCTTTCTCTGCCATTCTTTTGATTTTAGGTATAATGCCGGTAGTGATGTTAACCTTTCTATGGGCTTTCTACTTATCGCTATGTACCATTGGTCAGGACTTTCTTAACTTTCAATGGGATGTTCTATTGCTGGAAGTTGGCTTTTTGAGTATATTCTTTGCCCCATTTCAACTCTGGCCAGATCGAAATAAAGAATCGCCCCCACCAAGAATCATTCTCTGGTTATATCACTGGCTATTATTTCGTTTGATGTTTTCTTCAGGAATGGTTAAACTGCTCAGTGGAGATCCAACCTGGCGCAGTTTTACGGCCCTCAATTATCATTATGAAACTCAGCCACTTCCGACCGCACTCGCCTGGTATATGCATCAATTACCAGAAATCTTTCAGAAATTTTCGGTTTTCATTATGTTTGTAATTGAACTGGTGATTCCATTTTTTATTTTTGCCTCTCGACGATTTAAATTCTTCGCATTTTGTTCATTGGTTTTATTGCAAGGTTTAATTATAGCTACGGGGAATTATTGCTTTTTCAACATTCTCACCATCGCTCTTACTTTATTGCTTCTGGATGATTCAGCAGTAAAAAAAATATTTCCTGGCCTGAAGCGACTTTTTCGATGTCCTCCCAATCCGCAGGTTCATTATTCACTTTTAGCAAAGAATACTTTAGTACTTTTTACTTTTTTAATCTTTTTTCTGAGTATTATTCAATTTTCCAGTACTGTATTGCGAAACGTAAAATTCCCGGCCGCTGTCTACACGGTGCTTCGCTGGAGTGCGCCATTTCGAACCGTGAATCGTTACGGCCTATTTGCTGTAATGACTACCGTTCGCAACGAAATTATTGTGGAAGGAAGCAATGATCGGCAAAACTGGCGAGCCTATGAATTCAAATGGAAACCCGGCGATTTAGCCAGGAAGCCAGGAAGAGTGGCGCCTCACCAACCTCGATTGGACTGGCAGATGTGGTTTGCCGCACTGAGACCTTATCAACAGGTGCCATGGTTTATGAATTTTTTATATCGACTGCTAACTGGAAGTCCCGAGGTTCTGGCATTGCTGAAAAAGAACCCCTTTCCGGTACACCCGCCAAAATATATTCGTGCACTGTTTTATGAATATCATTTTACCAATTTAAAGGAAAAAAGAACCTCTGGAAACTGGTGGCGTCGTGAGCTAAAAGGCTTATATTGTCCGATTATTTATTTAAAAAACAGGCTTCAACCTGAGTTGATTCATAAAGGCGGTGTAGCACCACAATCCCAAAAAGTAAAAGGATTGGTAGGATTAAATCACTAAATTAGGGATAAAAAATCATCTCTTGACAATTCACAATCTTTTAAGATTTTTAGCAAGAGACCTGGACCTATTGTTTCACCTGGATGAACAGGTACCACTTTTTTTCGACCACCATAGTGTTGAAGAAAATGGTGACTACCCTTTATTCTTATGACTTTAAATCCGGCTTTATTAAGTGCCTTAATAATCTGCTTACCAGTTAAACGAGGTAATTTATTCATGAATCAATAGTGATTCTCTGTATTCC